>DATFRE010000130.1:0-7588 GCA_035263545.1 Dongiaceae bacterium | reverse complement strand
TGTCGCTCGGCATCGAGACGCTGGGCGGCGTGTTCACTCGGCTGATCGACCGCAACACCACCATCCCGACCAAGAAGAGCCAGGTCTTCTCCACCGCCGAGGACGGACAGACCGCGGTCACCATCCGCGTCTTCCAGGGCGAGCGCGAGATGGCTGCGGACAACAAGCTGCTCGGCCAGTTCGACCTGGTGGGCATCCCGAGTGCCCCGCGTGGCGTGCCGCAGATCGAGGTCACCTTCGACATCGACGCCAACGGCATCGTCAACGTCTCGGCCAAGGACAAGGCGACGGGCAAGGAGCAGCAGATCCGCATCCAGGCCTCCGGCGGCCTGTCGGAGACCGATATCCAGAAGATGGTCAAGGATGCCGAGGCTCATGCCGCCGAGGACAAGAAGCGCAAGGCGGTGGTCGAGGCGCGCAACCATGCCGATGGCCTGGTCCACGCCACCGAGCGCAGCTTGAAGGAGAACGAAGGCAAGATCAGCCCGGCCGACAAGACCGCGGCGGAGCAGGCCATCACGGATCTCCGCTCGGTCATGGAAGGCGATGACGCGGCCGCGATCGAGGCCAAGACCCAGGCCCTGTCGCAGATCTCCATGCGGATCGGCGAGCAACTCTACAAGGCCCAGGCCGGCGGCGATGGCGGTCAGGGCGGACCGGGTGGCCAGGATGGCGGCCAGAGCGGCGGCCAGCCTGGTGGCCAGGGCGGCGGTGACGAAAAGGTCGTGGACGCCGACTTCGAGGAGGTCGACGAGCGCAAGGGCAAGTCGGCCAACTAAGCTGGCGGACCCGACCGGAAAGACAGGCGGCGCCTTCCTGATCTCACAAGGGAAGGCGCCGTCCCTGTTCGGTGCGGAGGAGCGATCGGCGAAGTCCGCAGGGGGCGGGCTTGCCGGCAGGGTTCAAAGCGGGGATGCTGCGGCGCTGGAGCAGAACCGGCGCGCGGAAGCGTGACAAGGAATGGCGAAGCAGGACTATTACGATACCCTCGGTGTAGCGCGCGACGCCTCGGCGGAGCAGCTCAAGAAGGCCTATCGGGGGCTCGCAATGAAGTTCCACCCGGACCGCAATCCGGGGGACAAGGCCGCCGAGCACAAGTTCAAGGAAATCAACGAGGCCTATGACGTCCTGAAGGACGATCAGAAGCGCGCGGCCTATGACCGCTTCGGCCACCGGGCCTTCGAGAACGGTCATGGCGGCGGCGCCCATGCGGCGGGCTTCGACTTCGCCGCCGGGGGCGGTTTCGCCGACATCTTCGAGGAGATGTTTGGCGAGTTCATGGGCGGAAGGCGCGGCCAGCAGGCGCGCCAGCGCGGCGGCGATCTGCGCTACAACATGGAGATCAGCCTCGAGGAGGCCTTCGGCGGCAAGCAGGCGACGATCCGCGTCGGCGCGCTCGCGGCGTGCGAGGGATGCGGGGGCAGCGGGGCGGAGAAGGGCTCCAAGCCCGTCAGCTGCCCGACCTGCCGCGGCAGCGGCAAGGTCCGCCATTCCCAAGGCTTCTTCACCGTCGAGACCACCTGCGCCGGCTGCCAGGGCGCCGGCAAGATCATCGACAAGCCCTGCCGGTCCTGCGGCGGCCAGGGCCGCAGCCGCCAGGACAAGACCCTCAACGTCACCATCCCCCCGGGCGTGGAGGACGGAACCCGCATCCGCCTGGCCGGCGAGGGCGAGGCCGGGTTGCGCGGCTCGCCGGGTGGCGATCTCTACATCTTCCTGACCGTCTCGCCCCACAAGCTGTTCCAGCGCGAAGGCGCCAATATCTTCTGCCGCGTCCCGATCACCATGGCGACCGCCGCATTGGGCGGCATCATCGAGGTGCCGACGGTCGATGGCAGCCGCGCGCGCATCACCATTCCCGCGGGCACCCAGACCGGCCAGCAGTTCCGCCTGCGCTCCAAGGGCATGAACGTGCTGCGCTCCCATGAGCGCGGCGACATGTACGCCCAGATCGTGGTCGAGACGCCCATGCATCTGACCAAGCGCCAGCAGGAGCTGCTGCAGGAATTCGAGAACGCCGGCCGCGGCAAGCAGCACAGCCCCGAAGCCGAGGGCTTCTTCGCCAAGGTCAAGGAATTCTGGAACGAGCTGAAGGAGTAGCCTTCAGCAGTCCGAGCGGCTGTCACCCCCACCCCGACCCGGCCCCCGATTCTGGATCAACCCTTGGGGGGCGGGGGAAGAAGGCAAGGATTCGCTTTAAATCCCCTCCCGCCTTGCGGGGGAGGGTAGGGTGGGGGGGTGCAACAGGCTCGATCGGGGGGAACCTACACAATGACCGAATGCCGGATCGGTGTCGTCGGCGCGGCCGGACGGATGGGCCGGGTGCTGGTGCGGCTGGCCGCGACCACGCCGGGATTCAGCCTGGCGGGCGGCAGCGAGCGGCCGGGGGCGGCAGAGCTCGGCCGCGATCTCGGCAGCCTCGCGGGAATCGAGGATCAGGGCCTCGCCCTCGGCGATGATCCCAAGGCCGTCTTCGCCGCCGCCGATGCGGTGCTTGATTTCACCGTGCCGGCCGCGACGCTCGGCCACGCCGCCCTCGCGGCGGCAACGGGCAAGGCCCTCGTCATCGGCACCACGGGGATCGATGCTGCGGGGGAGGCGAAGCTTGCCGAGGCGGCGCGCCAGGCGCCCATCGTCTATGCCGGGAATATGAGCCTCGGCGTCAATCTGCTGGCCGAGCTCGTGAACCAAGTGGCCCGCGCCCTCGATCCTGCCTGGGATATCGAGATCATCGAGATGCATCACCGCCACAAGGTCGATGCGCCGTCGGGCACCGCGCTGCTGCTGGGGCGCGCTGCCGCCGCCGGCCGTGACGCCAAGCTCGAGGACATCGCCGATCGCGGCCGCGACGGGATCACTGGCGCGCGCAAGAGCGGGCGCATCGGCTTCGCAGCACTGCGCGGCGGTGATGTCGTGGGCGAGCACAGCGTGATCTTCGCCACCGACAGCGAGCGGATCGAGCTCACCCACAAGGCGACGAGCCGCGAGATCTTCGCCCGCGGGGCGCTGCGCGCCGCACGCTTCGCCGCTGGCCGCAAGCCCGGCCTCTACCGCATGAAAGACGTGCTGGGACTCTAAGAAGGATGCACCCGGCTCTCTGACGTCATGGTCTCCCCGGGCTTGACCCGGGGAAAAGGCCGACCATCCACGAGTTTTCTTCTTTGGATCTCTGTGTCCGGTGAAGTTCTCAGCGCCGCTGGGAGCGCCATCTCAGCGCAAGCAGGCTCAGCAGGATCAGCACCATGGCGGCGAAGGCGGAGGGCGGGAGACGCTCGCCGAGGACCAGCCCGCCATAGAAGACGCCGAATGGGGGCACCAGGAAATTGTTCATCGAGGCGAAGCCCGCCCCGGCGCTGGTCAGGACGCGAAAGAACAGCACGTAGCCGAGCCCGGTGCAGGCGAGACCCAGGAATGCCGCGGCGAGCAGCGCCTCCAGGCTCGGCGAGAAGCTTCCCGGCGGGGCGGTGAGGCTGGCGAGCGCCAGGCCCACGGGAGCGGCGACGAGCAGCATGCTGGCGCTCATCACATCGGCGGTGAGCGGCGGCAGGCCGCGGCCGGCTAGCGCCGAGGCGGCATAGCAGATGGTGGCGGCGAGGATCGCGAGCTCGGCGGCGATATGGCCGCCCACGCCAGCCAGCGCCGACGGGCCGATGAGCACGACGAGGCCGGCGACACCGAGCACAATGCCGGCGATCTTGCCGGGGGTCAGCGGCTCGTCCGGCACGATGAAATGGGCAATGACCATCACGATCAGCGGCACCATCGCCATCAGGATGGCAGCGAGGCCGCTTGCGACCTGCAGCTCGCCCCAGCTGATGAGGGTGAAGGGTGCCAGATTGCCGACAATGCCCATGAAGGCGAGGCGTGCCCAGACGCGCCGCCCCCGGGGAAGGCGGAGGCCCCGAAGCTGCACCACGGCGAGCAGCGCCAGCCCGCCGATCGTGATTCTCAACGCCGCCACCCAGAGGGGCGGCAGGCTGCCCACGGCGATCTTGATCAGCAGGAAGGAGCCGCCCCACATGGCCGAGAGCAGGAGCAGGAGGAGATAGTCGTGGCGGCTCGCCGCCAGGGGAATCGGCCGGTCCGTCACGGCTGAAAGGGATCAGCTGGCGAGGGGTGCCTGGCGGGCGCGGGCCAGCGCGCTGCGCAGGGCCTCGGCCAGATCCAGCCGCTCATGCGGCGAGAGGAAACTGCCGATGACGAGGCGCCGGCCATGGGAGGCAAGCGAGAGTTGGCTCTCAAGCTCGGGTGGATCGTCCATCTCGACCCGCAGCCAATAGGGCTGGAAGCTCCAGGACTGGACCCGCCCGCGCGGATCGCGGCGCTCGACGGTGAGGAGCCCCGGTGTCAGCCTGACCCGCTCGCGCAGCCGCGCGGCGCGGTAATTGAGGCGGAAGCAGACATAGAACAGCAGCCATTCCGCGCCGCAGAAACCGAAGATCGGCCAGGCGCCCATCACCAGAAATGCGGCGCCGAAGCCGAAGCCCACCAGCCCCGCCAGCGCCATCAGCAAGGCGAAGCCGCGCGGGCTCAGGCTTCGATGGGGGGTGAGGAGCGCGTCGAACAGCACCGGCTCCGGGGCGGGGTCGCTCATCGCTTGAATATAGAGCCCGCCCCGACGCCGGGCTAGAGTTGGGGAAAAGCGGCAGGCGGGGGATAGCGGATATGGCGAAGAAAGTCAGGAAATCCGGCGGGCGGCTGGCCCCGGCCGAGATCGCGACCGTCTTCGACCGCTTCGCTGCCGCCGATCCCGACCCGCGCGGCGAGCTCTCCTTCATCAATCCCTATACCTTGCTGGTGGCCGTCGTGCTCTCGGCCCAGGCGACCGATGCCAGCGTCAACAAGGCGACCGAGCCGCTGTTCAAGCGCGTCGATACGCCCGCGGCGATGCTGAAGCTGGGAGAGGCGCGGCTGAAGGACTACATCCGGACCATCGGCCTCTACAACACCAAGGCCAGGAGCATCATCCGCCTCAGCCAGATCCTCGCGGAGCAATATGGCGGCCAGGTGCCGGTGGACCGCGAGATCCTCCAGACCCTGCCGGGAGTCGGCCGCAAGACCGCCAATGTAGTGCTGAACGTCGCCTTCGCCCATCCGACGCTGGCCGTGGACACCCATATCTTCCGGGTCTGCAACCGTACTGGCCTCGCGCCGGGCAAGACCCCGCGGGCGGTGGAGGACGGGCTGGAGAAGGTCGTTCCGACGGCGCGCAAGCTTCATGCCCATCACTGGCTGATCCTGCACGGGCGCTATGTCTGCAAGGCCCGCAGGCCCGACTGCCCTTCTTGCCTGATCAACGACATCTGCCGCTATAAGGCGAAGACGGTGGAATAGACCCCATCCGCGCGCTCTGGAAGGGTATGGGCCTGCCAGGGGTAAGCTGGGCGATCGTTGGAACCATCCTTGGCCGGCCTACCTAGGTAAAGGCCGGTCGAAACCGGGCACCGCCAGGCAGGAGGAACCGTGACATCCAAGACCCGCCGCGCGCCCATGCGCCGCATCGAGGATTACGCCATGATCGGCGACTGCCAGACCGCGGCGCTGGTCGGCAAGGACGGCTCCATCGA
This sequence comes from Dongiaceae bacterium, assembly GCA_035263545.1. Lineage (GTDB taxonomy): Bacteria > Pseudomonadota > Alphaproteobacteria > Dongiales > Dongiaceae > DASXQK01. The sequence continues at coordinate 2,021 of DATFRE010000130.1, read as the reverse complement.
CTGGTTCTGCCTGCCGCGCTTCGATGGCGAGGCCTGCTTCGCCGCCTTGTTGGGCGGGCCCGAGAACGGGCGCTGGCAGATCGCCCCCCGCGGCCGGGCGGAGGTGACCCGCCACTACCGCGATGGCAGCCTGGTCCTCGATACCCGCTTCGAGACCAAAGGCGGCGCGGTGTCGGTCTCCGATTTCATGCCGATGGGCCAGCCTCACAGTAGCATCGTGCGCCAGGTGATCGGCCGCGCCGGCCGGGTCGCCATGCGCCTCGAGCTGGTCCTGCGCTTCGACTACGGCATCACCGTGCCCTGGGTCAGCCGTGAGCCGAACGGCGTCGTGACGGCGGTGGCTGGGCCCCATCGCCTGGCGCTACGCGCTTCCCTGCCTTTGCGGGGCCGGGATATGCGCACGATAGCGGATTTCACCATCGCTGCCGGCGAGAGCCATTCCTTCGTACTGACTCATGGGCGCTCCCACCTGCCACTCCCCCGCCCCTTCAATGTCAGGACAGCCCTGGCCGAGACGGAGAAATTCTGGCGGGGCTGGGCCTCGGGTGGCGGCGATGCCGGGGAATGGACCGCCGTCGTGCGCCGCTCCCTCATCACGCTCAAGGGGCTGAGCTTCAAAGCCACCGGCGGTATCGCCGCCGCCGCCACCACCTCGCTGCCGGAGTTCATCGGCGGCGAGCGGAACTGGGACTATCGCTATTGCTGGCTCCGGGACGCGGCCTTCACCCTGCTCGCCTTCATGAATGCCGGATTTCGCGACGAAGCCCGTGACTGGCGCGACTGGCTGCTGCGTGCCGTCGCAGGCAGCCCCGACCAGATGCAGATCATGTACGGGCTTGCGGGCGAGCGGCGCCTCGACGAATGGGAGGTGCCGTGGCTGCCCGGCTTCGCCGGATCGGCGCCGGTGCGCATCGGCAATGCCGCTGCTGGCCAGCTCCAGCTCGACGTCTATGGCGAGGTCGCCGATGCCCAGGCGGTCGCCCGCAAGGGCGGACTCAGCATCGTCAAGCATGGCGTCGCGGTGACGAGCTCCTGGCTCGAGCATCTGAGGAGGATCTGGCGTCAGCCGGATAGCGGAATCTGGGAGGTGCGCGGCCCGCCGCAGCACTTTACCCATTCGAAGGTCATGTGCTGGGTTGCCTTCGACCGCGCCGCGCGGGCACCGCATATCTCCCACAAGGCGCGCGAGCGCTGGCGGCGGCTGGCGGCGCGTGTCCACGGCGAGATCTGCCGCCACGCGGTCGATCCCAAGGGCGGGCATTTCACCCAGGCCTATGGCTCGCGCCGCCTCGATGCCAGCCTGCTCCTGCTCGCCATTGTCGGCTTCCTGCCGCCCGACGACCCGCGTCTCGTCAAGACCGTGGCGGCGATCGAGAAGCGCCTGGTGGTGGAAGGCCTGGTCCTGCGCTATGAGACCGACCGGCAGCTGGACGGCCTGCCGAAGGGGGAAGGAGCCTTCCTCGCCTGCAGCTTCTGGCTCGCCGACAACTACTGCCTGATGGGCCGGCTGGAGGAAGGTCGCGCCCTGTTTCGCCGCCTCGTCGGCCTGTGCAACGATGTCGGCCTGCTGGCGGAGGAGTATGATCCGCGCGCGAAACGCTTTCTCGGCAATTTTCCCCAGGCCTTCTCCCATGTGGCCCTGGTGAATACGGCCTACGGGCTGAAGCGGGCCGAGGGGGCCAGGGTCGGGGCGGCCGGCGGTGCGCGGCGGCGGGCGGTTGCCCGGCATGACCGAGGTCGAGAAGACGGAGACAAGGCATGAGGATTCTATCGATCGATATCGGCGGCAGCGGGCTCAAGGCCTCGGTCATCGACGAGACGGGCAAGATGCTGACGCAGCGCCAGCGGGTGGAGACGCCTCATCCCTGCCCGCCGGCGGTGCTGCTCCGTGAAGTCGCGGGTCTGGTCAAGCCACTGCCCGATTTCGATTGCATCTCGGTCGCCTTCCCCGGCGTCGTGCGCGACGGCAAGGTGCTGACCGCCCCCAATCTGGGAACGGCGGATTGGGCCGGCTTCGCTCT
>DATFRE010000129.1:0-5353 GCA_035263545.1 Dongiaceae bacterium | reverse complement strand
CGAGCTCCGCCAGGCCCTGGAAGGCCTCGGACGGGCGGTCAAGGGGTTGCGCCGTCACCCGAATCCTGCCAAATAGCGCGAAAATGCAGCGACCGCTGCGAGGAGGCTTAATGCGCAAGATGTGGATTGCCCTGGCTCTCGTCCCACTATTAGTGGCTGTGGGCCTGGCGACAGCCTCGCTCCCGGTCAAGGCGGCGGAGAGCGGCGTCGCGGTTCAGCTCGCCGATGCGACGGACCCGATCTATCCGGACGACATGTATCTCGGCAAGCCGGACGCCAAGGTCACGGTCATCGAATACGCCTCCCTCTCCTGCCCCCATTGCGCCAACTTCAACATGGACGTCCTGCCCAAGATCAAGGCGGAGTACATCGACAAGGGTCTGGTGCGCTGGGTCTTCCGCGACTACCCGCTGAACCGACCGGCCTTCCAGGCGGCGATCCTCGCGCACTGCGCCTCGCCGATGCGCTATTTCAGCCTCGTCGACCAGCTCTTCCAGAGCCAGGACTACTGGCTGACCCAGCCCGACCCGCTGGCGGCTTTGAAGCAGATCGGCGCCAGCGTCGGCGTCGACGACAAGGCCTTCGAGGCCTGCCTCAACGACGAGGCGCTGAAGAACAAGATCCTGACCCGGGTGCAGGAGGCCAACGACAAGTACAAGATCGACGCGACGCCGACCTTTGTCATCAAGGGCGTAACCCATGCCGGCGAGCTGCCCTATGACGACTTCAAGAAGCTGCTCGACCAGGCCATCGGACAGTCGTGATGGGGCGAAGCCAAGGTCATAAGATCGTCCCCCTCTTGTCAGGCCTCGACGTCTTGCAACGAGAAGCCTGACCCTTGGTCCAGTTCACCAAGCTCCGCCTCACCGGCTTCAAATCCTTCGTCGATTCGACCGAGCTCGTGATCGATAGCGGGCTGACGGGCATCGTCGGCCCCAATGGCTGCGGCAAATCCAATCTCGTCGAGGCGCTGCGCTGGGTCATGGGCGAGACCTCCGCCAAGCGCATGCGCGGGGGCGAGATGGACGACGTCATCTTCTCCGGAAATTCGGGCCGCCCGGCGCGCAATGTTGCCGAGGTCGAGGTCGTGCTCGAGAACGCCGACCGGAAGGTGCCGGCGATGTTCAACGAGTTCGAGCAGCTTGAGATCCGCCGGCGCATCGATCGAGGTGCTGGCTCCAGCTATGAGGTCAACGGCAAGGAGGCGCGCGCCCGCGATGTGCAGCTTCTCTTCGCCGATGCCTCGACCGGCGCCCATTCCACCGCGCTGGTGAGCCAGGGGCGCATCGGCGCGCTCATCAACGCCAAGCCCACGGACCGCCGCGGCCTTCTGGAAGAGGCCGCCGGCATCACCGGCCTGCATTCGCGCCGCCACGAAGCCGAGCTGCGCCTGCGTGCCGCGGAGGCCAATCTCGCCCGCCTCGACGATGTCATCATCACCCTCGAGAGCCAGCTGCAGGCCCTGAAGAAGCAGGCGCGCCAGGCGGTACGCTATCGCAACATCGCCGACCAGCTTCGCCGGGCGGAGGCGGTGCTGCTGCATCTGCAATGGCTCGAGGCGGTGGCCCGCGCCGAGCAGGCCGATGCCGCCTTCGCCGCCGCCGAGGCCGCGGTGATCGAGACCACCGCGCGCGCGGCCGCCGAAGCGACGCGCCAGGCCGATGCGGCGAGCGCGCTGCCGCCGCTGCGTCAGAGAGAGGTCGAGGCCGCCGCCCAGCTGCAGCGCCTGACCATCGCGCAGGCGAGCCTGGAGGAGGAAGAGAAGCGGGTCATCGCCGCCAGCGCCGAGGCCGAGCGCCGGCGTGGCCAGACCGAGGCGGATATCGCGCGCGAGCAGACTCTCGCCGCCGACGCCAAGACGGCGGTCGGGCGCCTGGGCGAGGAGCGCGCGGAGATCGAAGGCACCGAGGGCGAAGCCGCCGCCCTGGTGGAGGAAGCCGCCCGCGCCCTCGCGGCGGCGGAAGCCGTCGCCGCCGAGACCGAGACAGAACTGTTGAATCTGGGCCAGGCCGTCGCCGCCGGCGAGGCGCGGGAGACAGCGCTCGCCCGCCGCGCCGAGGAGCTTGCCCAGCGCCTGGCGCGCCTCAGGCAGCGTCGCGCGGAGATCGCCGCCGAGCGCGAGCCGGTGGAAGCCGCCCTCAAGGACGATGGCGCGCGCCTCGCGGCCGTGGCTGCGCTGACTGCGGCCGAGGAGGCGCGCCAGGAGGCGGAGACCAAGGCCGAAGAAGCCGATATCGAGCGCAACCGCGCGAGCCAGTCGGCCCATGCCCGGCGGGATCCCATGGATCAGGCCCGCTCGCGCCGGGACAAGCTGGGCGCCGAGGCCTCGGCTCTGGGCGAGCTGATCGCCGCCCATGGCTCCGGCCTCTGGCCGCCGGTCATCGACAAGCTGTTGGTGGCCTCGGGTTATGAGACGGCGCTGGGCGCTGCCCTCGGCGACGACCTGACGGCCGCCACGGATGAAGGCGCGCCGCGCCATTGGCGCGAGGCGACTGCCGATCAGGCTTCCGCGGGCCCTATCTTGCCGCAAGGCGCGGAGCCTCTCTCGGCCCATGTCCAGGGACCTGCGGTACTGGCGCGCCGCCTCGCCCAGATCGGCGTCGTCGCCGATGAGGCGGCGGGCCGCGCGCTGGCGCCCTCCCTCGCCCAGGGCCAGCGGCTGGTGAGCCGCGAGGGCGCGCTCTGGCGCTGGGACGGCTTTACCATCGCTGCCGGCGCACCCACCGCGGCGGCCGTGCGCCTCAGCCAGCGCAACCGGCATGGCGAGCTGACCCGCGAGCTGGGTGAGGCGAACCAGATCCTGGCCGAGGCCGAGGCCGCCTTCGCCGAGGCACGCAGCGCCGAGCGTGACGCAACCACCCATGACGATGCCTGCCGACAGGCGCTCCAGGCCGCCTATCGCGCCGCGGCCCAGGCGCGCCAGGCGGTGACCGAGGCCCAGGCCCGCGCCGCGCAGCTCGACGGAAGGCTGGCGGCGCTCGACCAGGCCGCGGCTGCGGCGGATGCGAGCCTGGCCGAGAGCGAGCAGGAAACGGCGGCCGTGGCCGAGGAGCGCGCCGGCCTGCCCGATCTGGGCGAGGCGCGCGCGCGGCTCGGCGAGCTGAAGGCCCTGCTGGCGGAGAAGCGTGGCCATCTCGTCGAATGCCGCAGCAGCGCCGAGCGTCTTCGCCGCGAGGCCGAGGCGCGCCGCCAGCGCCTGGTGGCCATCGAGCAGGAGCGTCAGTCCTGGCAGTCCCGCGCCGAGGCGGCCGAGCGCCAGCTCGCCAGCCTGGCGGAGCGCCGCGAGGCACTGGAGGCGGAGATCGAGGCACTGTCGCGCCGGCCTGCCGAGATCGCCGCTCGGCGTCAGACCCTGATGGAATCCCTCGAAGGCGCGGCGGCTCAGCGACGCGAGGCGGCGGACCGCCTCGCCGAGGCAGAAACCGCGCTGACCGAGGCCGACCACGCTCTCAAGCGCGCCGAGGCCGATCTCGCCGCCGCACGCGAATCCCGGGTCCGGGCCGAGGGCACCGTTGCCCAGGCGGCGGAAGCCCGCGGCAGCCTGGTCGAGCGCTTCCGCGAGCGCCTCGACTGTGCGCCGGAACAGGCGCTCGCCATCGCCGAGCTCGACCCCGGCGAGGATCTGCCGGGCCGCGAGCAGACCGAGACGCGCATCCAGCGCCTGATCCGCGAGCGCGAGAATATCGGGCCGGTCAATCTCCGGGCCGAAACCGAGGCGGCGGAGATCGATACCCAGCTTTCGGGCCTGCAGAACGAGCGCACCGATCTGATCAACGCCATCGCCCGGCTGCGCCAGGGGATCTCCAGCCTGAACCGCGAAGGGCGCGAGCGTCTGCTGGCGGCCTTCGAGGTGGTCAACAAGAACTTCGAAGAGCTGTTCACCCGCCTCTTCGGCGGCGGCCGGGCTCATCTTGCGCTGACCGAGAACGAGGATCCGCTGGAGGCCGGGCTCGAGATCATGGCGAGCCCGCCCGGCAAGCGTCTCCAGGTCCTCTCGCTGCTCTCCGGCGGCGAGCAGGCGCTGACCGCGATCGCTCTTCTCTTCGGCGTCTTCCTCGCCAATCCCACGCCGATCTGTGTGCTGGACGAGGTCGATGCGCCCCTGGACGATGCCAATGTGGACCGGTTCTGCACCCTGATCGAGGAGCTGGGCCACAGCAGCGCGACCCGCTTCCTGGTCATCACCCACCATCGGATGACCATGGCCCGCATGGACCGTCTGTTCGGCGTCACCATGGCCGAACGCGGCGTGTCGCAGCTCGTCTCCGTCGACCTGCAGGAGGCCGACGAGCTCCGCGCGACGGCGTGAAATCCTGCTGTCAGGTCAGGCACTTGACTGCGGCCTCCTGTCGCTTGACAGGGACCGGCCTCAACCTTAAGGTGCCGCCGCCTTGCGGTTCCGGGATGGTGAATTGCCAGATGGTTGCTGTGGGGCCGCTTGACCGGTGCGACCGATGAGCGAGGGCGAACCCCCCAAGGGTGAACCAGCAACACGGTTGGACGATCTCGATGAGCGCTTGCGCCGGTTGCGCGAGCGAGCGCCCGATGAGGCGGTGAAGAAAGTCGGTCCCGGCGCGCTCGCGTCGCAATCGGCTTACGGCTTCGCCTTCCGGGTCGGCATCGAGTTGGTCGTGGCCCTGGCGATCGGCGCAGGCATCGGCTGGCTGCTCGACCGGTGGTTGGGGACCATGCCGCTGTTCCTGCTGGTGTTCTTCTTCCTGGGTGCCGCGGCTGGCCTGCTCAACGTCTTCCGGGCGGCCAAAGAAATGAACCGGGACCGTTAGGGGATATTCCGACGTGGCCGAAGGCGCTAGCCCGCTCGATCAATTCGCGATCCACCGGATCGTCACGATCCATATCGGCGGCTTCGATGTCTCGATCACCAATTCGGCTGTCGCGATGGTCGTCGCGACCGTGCTCGTGACTGCGTTCCTGACGCTCGGCATGCGCCGCCATGCGCTGGTGCCCGGGCGCTGGCAGTCGCTGGCGGAGATGTCCTACGAATTCGTCGCCAATATGGTGCGGGAGAATTCTGGACGGGACGGGATGCGCTATTTCCCGTTCATCTTCACGCTCTTCATGTTCATCCTGTTCTGCAATCTGCTCGGCCTCATTCCCTACAACTTCACGCCGACCAGCCACATCATCGTCACCTTCGTCATGGCAATGGTCGTCTTCATCGGCGTCACGGTCATCGGCTTCGCGCGCAACGGCTTGGGCTTCCTCAGGCTCTTCGCGCCCTCGGGCGTGCCGGTCTTCCTGCTGCCGCTGATCTGCGTCATCGAGTTCATCAGCTATCTGACGCGGCCCATCAGCCTCTCGATCCGGCTCTTCGCCAATATGATGGCGGGCC
>DATFRE010000128.1:0-16990 GCA_035263545.1 Dongiaceae bacterium | reverse complement strand
CGCGTGGTCCGGCGCTCCCGCGGCATCAGCAAGTAATGCGCCTGTTCGACCGGGAGCTCGAAGGCAAAGGGCTGGTGCAGCGGCATCAGCTCCTGCGCGCGCTCGGCAAAAGGGCGCAGCACGATCGTCGACCCGGCGCCCGCGGCGGCCATCGATACCGCCGTCACCGAATTGTCGACGCGCAGGCCCTTCACCTCCCGCGGCAGAGCGAGGCCGACCAGGCGGAAAGCCTCGGCCCAGTGGTTCTCATGCCCGACCACATGGATCAAATGACCCCGGCCGATCTCCGCCAGCCGATGCTTGTCATTGCCCCGGGTCGCCACGTGGCGCGGGCAGATGACGACGGAATCGTCATGCATCAGCGGCTCCGCCTCATACCCCGCCCAGGCGCCCTCGCCGAAGCGGATGTCGATATCCACCGCTTCGTCCGGCTGCGCATCGGCCCAGATCGTCGACAGGAACAGGATGTCGATGCCGGGATAGCGCAGCTGGAAGCGCGGCAGGCGCGGCGCCAGCCAGAGGGTCAGGAAGGAGACCGGCGCGCGGACCGTGATCGAGCTGGCCTCGCTCTGTCCGAACAGCTTGGTCGTGGTCGCGGAGAGATCCTCGAAGGCCCGGCGGACATAGGGCAGATAAGCAGCACCCATCTCGGTCAGCCTCAGACCGCGGGGCAGGCGCTCGAACAGCGGATGGCGCAGATGGCGCTCGAGGGAGCGAACCTGATGGCTGACGGCGGTCGGCGTCAGGTTGAGGTCCCCGGCGGCCTTGGCGAAGCTCAAATGCCGGGCACTGGCCTCGAAGGCCCGGAGCCAGTTCAGAGGGGGCAGGCCATAGGCCATGTCAGGACCTCGCCAGCGCTGCTCCCGCCGCCGCTCCCGACAGGGCAATGTCTTCCTGCTGCGCCAGCCGGGCTGCCACCTCGACCCGCTGCAGATTCACCCGCCGGCGCCATTCCAGGGCCAGCGCCACCAGGACCGTCAGGGCCACGATCACGCAGGCGATGGCATTGACCGCCGGGGTGACGCCCTGGCGCACCTTGTTGGCGATGAAGATCGTGAAGGTCTGGTTGGCGCCGATGGCAAAATAGGTCGTGGTGTAGTTCTCGAAGGATTGCAGGAAGGCGAGCGCCATCGCCGAGAGAAGGGCCGGGCGCATATAGGGCACGGTGATGCGCCAGAAGACCTGGCGCGGGCTCGCCCCCAGATCCAGCCCCGCCTCCTCCAGCGTCGTGTCGAAGCGCTGGAGACGGGCCATGAAGATGAGCATGCAATAGGCGGCGATGAAGCTGGTCTGGGCGAAGGCCGCCGTCCACCAGTCGGCCCTGAGACCCACCTGCTGGCTCCAGAAGATGAAGGTCGAGATGCCGAGCACGATCCCCGGTGCCAGGATGGGCGAGACGAGGAGGGCATAATTCGCCTCCCGCGCCCGGATCTGCAGGCGTGTCAGCATCAGCGCCCCGCCGAGGCCGAGGATGACCGACAGCACCACGACGAGGCAGGCGATCATGATGCTGACCTGCAGCCCGTCCCACATGCGCTGATCCTCCCAGGCGGCGCCGAACCATTTCAGGGTGAAGTGAAAGTTCTTGTGCGTCGGGATCCGGCTGTCATTGAAGGCCAGCAGCACCATGTAGCACAGCGGGAAGAGCAGATAGCCGAAGAAGACGCTCAGATAGATGCGGATGGCCCAGCGGGTGATGCGGCTATGCGAGGCGGCGCTGGGGGAGGACGTCGTCCGTCTCCTCAGCGGGTGATGTCGCGCAGCGTGACGCGGAAGGCGCGCATCATCGCGATCACGAAGACGAGGCAGACGAACTCGAGCACGAGGGCATAGGCGGAGCCGCCGTTCCAGTTGAGCACCGAGAACTGGGATTCGATCGCCTGGGTGAACCAGAAGCTGGAGCGCCCGCCGAGCAGCACCGGCACGATATAGGAGCCGGCGGCGAGCATGAAGGTGACGATGCAGCCGGAGGCGATGCCGGGCTTGGCATGGGGGATCACGACCTTGCGATGCACGCGGAACCAGGAGGCGCCTAGATCGCGCGCCGCCTCGATCTGGTTGCTGTCGAGGCTCTCCATCGCGTTGAACATCGGGAAGATCATGAACAGGACATAGGAATAGATCAGCCCGCCGAAGAGGGCGATGTTCGCATTCAGGATCGGGATCTCGTAGTTGAAGTAGTCGACGGTTCCGAGGCCGAGATAGCTCGTGAGCTGATTCAGCAGCCCCAGCCGCGCCATCAGGCTGCGCCAGGCATAGGCGCGCAGCACCTCGTTGATCCAGAAGGGCACCAGCAGGCAGAGCATGAGGAGGTTGAGGGATTTGCTGGTCGCGACCTTCGCCAAATAGAAGGCGATCGGATAGCAGACCACGAGGGCGAGCACCGTGATGGCGCCGCTGGTCAGCATCGTGCGTAGGAAGGTGCGCAGCGCCAGCGTATCCTCCGGGTCGAACAGCGGCAGGAAGGAGGCGATGCTCCATCCCTCCGAGGCGAGGCCCTTGGCGATGGCGCCGGGATTGGCGTGGAAGGCGTAGCTGATCAGGGTGATATGGGGGATCAGGATCAGCACCAGTGCCCAGACGGCAACCGATCCGAAGATGAGGGCGATGCCGAGCCGCCCGAAGCGGGTGACGGCATCAAGCATGGGGCGGGGCGGGCGCCGCGGCTTCGCTATTCGCGAGCTCGGCGCTGGCGAGCCCGGCCGCGGGCAGCACCCGGGCATTGTCGGCGGCGAAATGGACCTCGATCGGGCTGCCCTCGTCGATGCGCGGCACGTCGCCGTCATTGGACATGGTGAGCGTGATGGGGCGCCCGGCGGGATTGGCGAGCGTCAGGTTCACCATCACGCCTTCGAAGATTTCACCCAGCACCGTGGAGGCGACCGTGCTGTAGGTCGCCGCGGCCGGACGCTCGAGCCGCAGCCGCTCGGGCCTGACGAAGAGGAAGGCATCCTCCCCCACCTCGAGCTTGTGGGGGTTCAGTCCCGTCAGCGGCCCGAAGGAGGTCGCGATCTGCGCCTGACCGTTGCGGCGCGCCGTCACCTTGCCGCGGAACAGGTTGTTCTCGCCGACGAAGGAGGCGACGAAGGCGGTCGCCGGATGATCGTAGATATCCGAGGAGACGCCGACTTGCTCGACGCGGCCCTGGCTCATCACGGCCACGCGGTCGGACATGGCGAGCGCCTCGCCCTGGTCATGCGTGATGTAGATGAAGGTGATGCCCGTGCGCCGCTGGATCTGGCGCAGCTCGGAGCGCATATGCTGGCGCAGCTTGAGATCGAGGGCCGATAGCGGCTCGTCCAGGAGCAGGACCTTGGGCTCGACCGCGAGCGCGCGGGCGATCGCCACCCGCTGCTTCTGCCCGCCGGAGAGCTCGTCGATGCGCCGGCCGGCAAAGCCCGGGAGCGCGATGAGGTCGAGCATCTCCTCAACCTTGCGCCGGCGCGCCGGCGCCGGCATGCCGCGGACCTCGAGGCCGAAGGCGATGTTCTGCTCCACCGTCATCAGCGGGAAGAGGGCGAGATTCTGGAAGATCAGCGCGGTCGGCCGCCGGTTCGGGGGAAAGCCCGCGAGCGACCTGCCGGCGAGGCGGATCTCTCCCGCGCTCGGCGGAATGAATCCCGAGACCATGCGCAGGATCGTGGTCTTGCCGCAGCCCGACGGACCGAGGAACGAGAAGAACTCGCCCTCCGGAATCGAGAGGTCCAGACCCTGCACGGCGGTGAAGCTGCCGAAGCGCTTCACCACCCCTATGAATTCGAGATCGTTCGCCATGCCCTCGGGATGCCGGCTTCTTACGCGACGATGCGAGCCGTGCGCAAATTATGCCGGCTTCGCATTCCCCGCTCAATCGGCCGGTGCGCCGCCCGGACACCCGGACGGCGCACGACCGGTCACCCGCTCAGGCGGCGGAGATCTTGTCCACCAGCGCCTGGCGCTTGGCCAGGAACCAGGGCCGCTCCGTCCCCTGGACCCAGAGCTTGTCGATCGCATCGCCCGGATAGGCCTCGGCGAAGTTCTTCTTGAAGGACGCCGCCACATGCTGGTCGAAACCCTGGACCACGGAATTGTAGCCGGTGTTGTCGGAGACGATTCCGCCGATCTCGGGCTGGAGCGACCAGTTGATGAAGGTATAGGCCTGGTCGAGATTGGCCGCACCCGCCGTGAGCGCGATCGAATCGAACCAGGTCAAGGCACCCTCGACCGGCGCCAGGTAGTTATAGGGGCGTCCCTGGTTCTTGAGCTGGAAGATCGGACCGTCCCAGGTCTCGCCGATGAGGGCGCCGTCCTGCTCGAAGCCGGACTGGGTATCGGCGGTGCCCTTCCACCAGTTGACGATCTGGGTCTTGTTGTCGATGACGTATTTGGCCGCGGTACCGTAGCCGAGATCGAAGGCCGCTTCGTCGTCATAGGCTTTGCGCATGGTGCCGGCGGGCAGCTTGCCGTCCCGCTCCATCCAGAGCCCGGTCGTCAGCATCGAGGAGCGCTGGCGGCAGAGCATCTTGCCCTTGTATTCCGGCTTCCAGATATCGCCGAAGGAAGCGGTGCCGTAGACGAGCTTCACATGGTCGGTGTTGTAGGCCAGCGCCTCTGTGCCCCAGTCATAGGGCAGCGCATACCACTTGCCGTCGCGCTGGGCGCCGAGCTCGGCGGCGGTCTTCATGAAGCTCGGGAAGATGTTCGGCAGATGCGGCAGCTTGTTCGGGTCGAGCGCCCCCAGATTGCCGTTGTCGACATGGGCGGCGATCCAGGCGATGGAAGGCGAGGCCATGTCCCAGCCCTTGCCGCCCGAGGCCTTCAGCTTGTTGAGGCAGTCCTCGTTCGAGGAATAGGTGGTGACGTTCATCTTGATGCCGGTGTCCTTGGTGAACCGGTCGATCAAGGGCTGCGGGGCATAATCCTCCCAGGTGAACCAGTTCAGCTCACCCGATGAGGAGAAGGCCTGGCGGACGAAGGCGGGGGCGATGGCGCCCACGGCGCCGAGCGCCAGCGCGCTCTTCAGAATCTCGCGGCGGCTCTTGCGGGCCGCGCGAACGGTCGCCAGTACTGCACGCTGTTGTGAGGTTGGTCCCGACATGAGTAGTTCTCCTTCCCTGTTGTCTTTTGGCCCCGGTTTTTGCGTCTTTAGACCGTCCCGCGCCCTATGCAACCGCGGGGGGTAATACTATCTCGCAGGGACACGCCGCAAACAATCGAAGCTTTCACGGCCAAAGGCCCAATTTTTTTTGGGTGTTTGGCCGGCTCACAGGCGGTGGACCATGCTCTTCACCCGGCTATAGGTCCGGAGCGCCTCCAGACCCTTTTCCCGGCCGAAGCCCGAATGCCCGGTGCCCCCGAAGGGGATCTCCACACCGCCGCCCCAATAGTCGTTGACCGTCACCTGCCCGCTCTTGAGGTCGCGGCAGAGCCGAAGCGCGTTCTGCATATTACGGGTATAGATCCCGGCCATCAGCCCATAGCGGGTGCCATTGGCCGCGGCGAGCGCCTCCTCGGGCGAATCGACCACCTGGACGGCCAGCACCGGCCCGAAGATCTCCTCCTGGACGCAAGGGTCGTTGATCGGCAGATCGTCGATCACCGTCGGCGCCACATACCAGCCTTCGGGATGATCGGGATCGGTCACCCGCCGACCGCCGGTCGCCAGGCGCCGGCCGCGCCGGGTGGCGTCATCGAGGAAGCCCATGACCTTGTCGAGCTGGCGCTTCGAGTTGATGGCCCCGACGTCATGGCCTTTCAGTCCATGGCCGACCGTCAGCTTCTCGGCCTTGGCCACGATGCGCTCGACGAGCTTCTCGCGGATCGGGCGCTCCACCACCAGGCGGGAGCCCGCCGAGCAGATCTGCCCCGCGTTCTCGTAGATGGCGCCGATCACCCCATTGGCCGCCGCCTCGACATCGCAATCGGCAAGCGCGATCACCGGCGATTTGCCGCCGAGCTCGAGCGTGACGCTGGCGAAATGCGTCGCCGCCGATTGCATGACCGCCTTGCCCGTGACCGTGGAGCCGGTGAAGGAGACATGGTCGATGCCTTCATGGGCAACCAGCGCCGCCCCGGCGCCCTTGCCGCTGCCCGCGATGACATTGCAGACCCCGGCAGGGAGGCCCGCCTCCGACAGGATCTCGGCGACGAGCAGAGCGGTGAGCGGTGTGGTCTCCGCCGGTTTCGCCACCACCGAGCAGCCGGCGGCGAGCGCCGGCGCCACGCTGCGGGCAAAGGTCGAGATCGGATAGTTCCAGGGAATGATATGGGCGGTGACGCCCACGGGCTCGATCAGGGTGAAGCCCATATAGTCGCGACCGAGCGGGATGCTGTCGCCCTGGATCTTGTCGGCCGCCCCGCCGTAATACTCGAAGAGGCGGGCCGCCCCGCCCACATCGCCGCGCGCTTCGGCCAGGGTCTTGCCGGAATGCAGCGCCTCGATCACCGCCAGCCGCTCGGCCCGCTCGCGCAGCTTCGCCGCCGTGGCCAGCAGCACCCTTCCGCGCTCGGCGGGCTTGAGGCGCTTCCAGGTCTCGAGGCCCTCTTTGGCGGAGGCCACGGCTTGATCGACATCCTCGGGCGAGGCGTCGGCCACCCGGGCGAAAACCTTGCCGGCGCCGGGGTCGTGGATCTCGAGGCTGGCCCCGTTCGATGGCGGGGTGAAGCGGCCGTCGATGTAGTGATTCTTCGGCAGGCCGGATAGCGTGCCGCTGCGGAAATACTCCGCGACCAGGGTTTCCGCGATTGCGGACATCTAGCTCTCCTCGCTGATCTGGTAACGAGCCTTGGCCAGCCATTCGGGCTCGATCTCGATGCCCCAGCCGGGCTCGGCCGAGATGGTGACGCGGCCTTCCTCAACGCGGTACGGATCGCTGCGGAAGAGGCCGTATTGCCAGGGGTAGTAGTCGGCCTCCTCGATGGAGAACTCGAGATATTTCCCGGCATTGGGGAGCGCAGCCAGCAGATGCATGGTGAAGAGCGTCACCAGCCCGAGATTGGCCGCGTGCGGCGTCACCTTCATGCCGGCGGCCTCGGCCATTTTCGCGATCTGGAGAGCGCGGCCGATGCCGCCGCAATAGAGCACGTCGGGCTGGGCGATATCGACGATGTGCTGGCCGCAGATGACCTTCCAGATGGGAAGATCGCAATCCTGCTCGCCGCCGGTCACATCGAGATCGAGCGCCTCGGTCACTTCCCTGGTTTGCTCGAGCTCCCAATAGAGGCAGGGTTCCTCGAAATGCCCGACGCCCTGATCCTGGAGGAGCTTGCCGACCTCGATGGCGCGGTCGGCCGAGAATCCGCCATTGGCATCCACCAGCAGCGCCACTTCGGGCCCGAGCGCACGGCGGATGGCAGGTACGATCGCCTCGGTGCGGCCGGGCCATTCATCGACGTCATGGCCGCATTCGGCTGCCACCCGGAACTTGAAGGCATCGAAGCCATGGAGGTCGCGCAGCTTCAGGAAGCGCTCCGCCTCGGCCTCGGGGGTGATGTCGCGCTTCATGGAGGAGGCATAGGCGCGCAGCTTCCCAGGCTTGCCGCCGAGCAGCGCCACCACCGGCTTCTCCTGGCGCTTGCCCTCCAGATCCCAGAGGGCGGTATCCAGCCCGGCCATCACCCGCTTCAGATAGGAGCCGGGAAACTTATGCTCCTTTTCCTGGACGCGATCGATCAGGGGATCGATGGGGAAGGCCTCCTGCCCCAGCACCCAAGGGGCGAGCTGGCGGTGGAAGACATCGGCGGTGATGTCGGAGTTGTAGGTGGAGACCTGGCCCCAGCCGGTGCTGCCGTCTTCCAGGGTGGCGCGCACGAAGCCGATGAACTTCGTGCTGAAGGTCTCCAGCCGCTTGATCCGCATGGCCGGGATCAGGCGAAGGTGATGACGTTGCGGATGGCGGCACCGCTGCGCGTCGAATCCATCGCCTCGTTGATCCGCTCCAGCGGATAGCGCCCGCTCACCATCTCATCGAGCTTGAGCCGGCCCTGCTGGTAGAGCTCCACCAGCTTCGGGATGTCGATCTGGATCCGCGCATCGCCCATCTTGGAGCCGAGCATCCTGATATTGTCGGAGGCGAGGAGGCCGGCCTCGAGGTCCATCTTAACCCCATCCGCCGGCATGCCCACCAGCACGATGGCGCCGGATCGGGCCACGAGATCGAAGGACTGCTGGAAGGCGGGCTTGGCGCCCACGGTCACGAAGACATAGTCGGCGCCGTGTCCGCCGGTCAGGTCGCGGAGCTGCTGGCGCAGGTTGCGCTCGGTCGCGTTCAGCGCATGGGTCGCGCCGAAATGGCGCGAGACCTCCAGCTTCGAGGGGACGACGTCGATGGCGATGATCTTGGCAGCACCTGCATAGGCCGCCCCCTGGACCACATTGAGGCCCACGCCGCCGATGCCGATCACCGCGACGCTCGCGCCCGGCTCGATCCGGGCAGTGTTGATCGCCGCCCCGAAGCCGGTGATGACGCCGCAGGCGAGCAGCGAGGCGGAATCGAAGCTCATGGTCTTGGGGATGACGACGCATTGCGAGGCATCCACCACCGCACGCTCGGCGAAGGCCGCGGTCTTGAGGCCATGCATCAAGCGGTCGCCATTGGCGCCGCGCAGCGGGCTCAGGGATTCGCGCGGGAAGCGCCCCTCGCAGGTGACTGGATGACCATGGCCGCAGGAGGGGCAGGTCCCGCAGGAGCGGATGAGGGTGACCACCACGTGGTCGCCGGGCGCGAAGCCCTTGACCCCCGCCCCCAGGCGTCGCACGACCCCCGCCGCCTCATGGCCGTAGACGGCGGGAAGCGCCCCGCCCCAGGCCCCGTCGGCATAGAGGATATCGCTGTGGCAGATGGCGCAGGCCGCTATTTCTACTGTGATCTCCCCCGCCCCCGGCACATCGAGCTCCACCTCCTCGATCGCCAAGGGTTGCCCAAAGGCATGACAAACCGCCGCGCGCATATCCGTCGCTCCTCCCTGACCGATGGATCAGAATCCTACCGCTGCTGGGTAATGACAAACGAAGCTTTCGGGCCTTGAGACCAAAGTGGAGTTAGGTCATCAAGCTCGCCTTCTTTCCCTCCCCCGCGCTTTGAAGCGGGAGATGGAAGCCGGCGCCGCGCAGTGGCGGCAGCCGGGTGAAGCGCGGGAGAGGGCGCGTTGTAGCGACAGCGCTCCTAAGCCGTCTGCGCGCGGCCGTAGACGCCTCGCTCTGTCACCACGAAATCCACCCGTCCCTCGGCCAGCGCGCGGGCGCATTCGGAGGGGGCGTTGATGATCGGCTCCTCATGGACGTTGAAGCTGGTGTTGATCAGCACCGGCACGCCGGAGAGCGCCTTATAGGTGGCGAGGATGTCGTAATAGAGCGGGTTCTGCGCCCGCTCGATCACCTGTGGGCGGGCGGTGCCGTCGACATGAACGACGGCGGGGATGCGCGCCCGCCAGGAATCGCGCACGCCGCAGGTGATGGTCATGAAGCTCGCCGCCCGGCGCTTGACGGGGCCGAGATCGAAGACGCTCTCCGCATCCTCCGCCGTCACCACCGGGGCGAAGGGCATGAACTCGCTGCGGGAGAGCCGGTCGTTGAGCGTGCGGTTGATATCGGCGTCGAGCGCCGAGGCCATGATCGAGCGCGCGCCCAGCGCGCGGGGCCCGTATTCCATGCCCTTCGCATAGATGGCGACGATGCGGCCTTGGTGGATCAACTCCGCCGCGCCATCGACGGGGTTGCCCGGCATGCGCCGGAAGCGCGGATCCTTCTCGAAGGTCTCGTCGATCGCCACGCCGAAATCGCGGCCGTAATAGAGCGTCTCCAGGGGCCAGCGCTGGGCGAGCCAGCGCTCCATCCCATCGCGCGCCAGCAGGAACTCCAGCACGGCACCGGCGGCGAGCCCCTGGTCGCTCATGGCCGGGTAGACGAAGACCTCGTCCAGCGGCAGTTCCTCCGCGAGGCGTTGGTTGAGGCGCACATTAGCGAAGACGCCGCCCGAAAGCCCCAGATGGCGCATTGGATGGCGCTTCAGGATGCGGCGCACGGACTCGATGACGAAGTTCTCGAGCAGGAGCTGGATCGAGGCCGAGACATCCTCTCGGCTGGCACCCTTGGCCAGATCGAAGATGCACTCGCGCATGGCGTCATAGCCCGGAAAGTCGCTGGCGACCTCACCTTGCTCGTCGACCCGGAAATGCCGCGCGAGGGCATCGTAGAGCCTGGGCTTGCCGAAGGCGGCGAGCCCCGTCACCTTGCCTTCGTGGCGGAAGGGAATGAATCCCAGGGCCTCGGTGGCATAGGCATAGGCCTGGCCCAGGCTGTCGATACGGCGCGGGCGCGTGAGCTCCTGATCTCCGCCATAGAGCTCGCTCAGCGCGCCGTCCCGGAAGAGGCGCATGGAGTACTGGACATTGTCGCCGCCGCCATCGGCGGTGTAGAGCAGCGCCTCCGCCCAGCCCGTGTGGAAGAGACAGGGCAGCGCATGAGCCAAATGGTGGTTGGCGAAGGCGATTTGCGCTTCCGGCGCCAAGCGCAGCTCGCGCCTGAAGAGGGCGCCCTTGAACATGGCGGCGGAATCCGTCCGGCGATAGCGGACGCACTCGTTCTCCATGTATTTGTATTTTTCCTTGCCGATCTCGGCGCGAAGCGCGAAGGCAAGGCGCCGGCCCAGGGGGAAATGGCTGAAGAGATGTGTCGGAAACATGCCGCGCGCCATCACGACGGCGTCGATCTCCCGGCGCTTGCGTCCGGCGATGGCGAGGCACTCGTCGATCGCCTCCACCGGCACGCGCCCGCCATGGCCCTTCTTGCGCGTGACCCGCTCCAGCGCGACTGCCGCCAGCATCCGGTACTCGTCGAACAGGCAGGCGCAGGCATCGTGGCCGCCGGAATTGATGCCGAGAATGAGCATGGGGAAGGAGTCGGACCGCTCGCAGGGCTGGCAATTGGGGGGCAGAACCTAGCGCCGAACGCCGCGGCGAGAAACTCCATTCTTGGGGCCGCTGTTCCCCTTTTGCCCTCTCCCGCCTTGTGGGCGAGAAGCGTGGAGCGATGAGCGAGAGCCTTCTCTCCCGAATGCACGGCAATCTGGCGGGCACGGTCTGGCCGCCGGTGCTCTCCGGCAGGCTCGCCTCGCTGGCGGTGCTGGCCCGCGATCTGGAGCGCAGCCAATGGCTGCCGCGAGCCGAGATCGAGGCCCGTCAGCACCGCCAGCTCGTCGCCGTCGCGACCCATGCCGCGGCGGAGTCGCCCCATTTCGCCCAGCGCCTGGCATCGGCCGGTCTCGCCCCCTCGGATCTCGGCACCCCCGAAGGGCTCCGCCGCCTTCCCGTGCTCAGGCGGCGCGATATCCAGCAGGCGGGCGCCGTCTTCTTCTGCCGCACGGTGCCCGAGAGCCATCGCCCGCTCAGCGAGAGCCGCAGCACCGGCTCTACGGGCCATCCGATCACCGTCCAGCGGACCGCTGTCAGCCAGCTCCTCTGGTCCGCCATCAATCTCAGATCCCATCTCTGGTGGGGCCGCAATCTCGCCGGGCGCTGCGCCTATATCGGGGTCCACCTGGAGAACCTCGCAAGGCAGCCGCATTGGGGCCCGCCCATGGGCCGGCTTTTCGAGACCGGCCCGCTTCTCGGGATCCCGATCACCACCGACATCGCCGAGCAGGTCCGGTTCCTAGCGGAGTTCGACCCGGAAACCCTGGTCGTCTATCCCAACAATCTCGACGCCATTCGCCGCCATTGCCAGCGCAGCGCCATCTCGCTCCCGGGCCTTCGCCTGATCCTCACCATGGCGGAGGCCCTGACCCCGGAGATAAGGACTGCCGCGACGGATTTCTTCAAGGCGCGGGTCTTCGATTGCTATTCCTCCGGCGAGCTCGGCGTGGCGGCGCTGGAATGCCCCGAGAGCGGCCTCTATCACCTGATGGCCGAGACGGTGCTGGCGGAAGTCCTCGATGAAGCGGGCGAGCCTTGCGCGCCGGGAGAGATGGGCCGCCTGGTGCTGACCGATCTCAGCAATTTCGCCACACCCATCATCCGCTATGAGCCGGGCGACTATGCCGAGCTTGCAGGGCCCTGTTCCTGCGGTCGCGGCCTCCCGGCGCTGGTGCGAATCCTCGGGCGCAGCCGCAACATCCTCCGGCTGCCCGACGGCCGCCGCTTCTGGCCCCGGCTGAACCCCATCAGGTACCGCGATCTGGCGCCCATCGCTGAATACCAGATCGTGCAGAACGAGCCCGACCTGCTGGAGATGAAGCTGGTGGTGGAGAGCCCGCTGACGGCAAAGCAGGAGGCGGACCTCGCCGATCTCCTGCGTCGTGCGGTGGGCTACCCCTTCCGCATCGCCTTCACCTATTACGAGGGGGAGATCCCGCGCGGGCCCGGTCGCAAGTTCGAGGAGTTCCTCTGCTTCTTGCCGGAGGAGGGGGAAGGCCAGAGCCGATGACCGAAAGCCTTCTTTCCGGGATCCGCGGCAATATTGCGGGCATGGCCTGGCCAGCCCTGCTGACCGGGCCGCTCGCTTCGCTGGTGGCGCTGGCCGGCGAGCTCGAGGAGAGCCAATGGCTGCCGCCCGCCGAGATCGAGCATCGCCAGTGCCACCAGCTCATGGCCGTCGCGACGCATGCGGCGGCGGAGTCGCCTCACTTTGCGCGGCGGATGGCGGCTGCCGGTCTCGTTCCCGCCGGCCTCGGCAGCCCCGAGGGGCTCCGCCGCCTTCCCGTGCTCAAGCGCCGCGAGGTCCAGCAGAGCGGTGCGGCGTTCTATTGCCGCAGCATCCCCGAGGGGCATGGGCCGATCAAGGAGACTCGCACCTCCGGCTCCACTGGCGAGCCCGTCGTCATCCGGCGCAGCGCCGTCAGCCAGCTCTTCTGGCGCGCCATCAGCCTGCGCTTTCATGTCTGGTCCAATCGCAATCTCGCCGGACGCTGCACCAGCATCCGGGCCAATCTTCCGCAGGTCTTGGTCCAGTCCGATTGGGGGCCGCCCATCAGCCGGCTCTTCGAGACCGGGCCGCTCCAGTCCATCCCCTCCAACACCGATATCCCCGAGCAGGCCCGCATCATCAGGGCGTTCGATCCGGACAGCCTAGTGATCATGCCCACCAACCTCGAGGCTCTCCGCCGCCATTGCCAGCGCAATAGCCTGGCGATCCCCGGCCTGCGGCTGATCCTGACCATGAGCGAGAGCCTCACCCCGCGAATCCGGGCGGCGGCGGAGTCATATTTCCAGGTCCGCGTCTTCGATTGCTACTCCTCGGGAGAGCTGGGCATCGCCGCGCTGGAATGTCCGCAGAGCAGCCTCTATCACCTGATGGCCGAGACGATCCTCATGGAGGTCCTGGACGAGGAGGGCAATCCCTGCCGGCCAGGCGAAACGGGCCGCCTCGTGCTGACCGATCTCAGCAATTTCGCGAGCCCCCTGATCCGCTACGACACGGGCGATTATGCGGAGCTCGGCGATGCCTGCGCCTGCGGGCGCGGCCTGCCGGTGCTGAGCCGCATCCGCGGGCGGGTGCGCAACCTCCTGCGCCGTCCCGATGGCCAGCGCTACTGGCCGCGTCTGGAAGTCGACTTCTACCGCGAACTCGCGCCGGTGATCGAGCATCAGATCGTCCAGCGCGAGGCCGATCTCCTGGAGATGAGGCTGGTGGTCGAGCGGCCCTTGACGGAGAAGCAGGAGGCGGATCTGGCGGATCTTCTGCGCCATGCGTCAGCTATCCGTTCCGCATTGCTTTCACCTATTACGAAAAAGAGATTCCCCGCGGGCCCGGTGGCAAATTCGAGGAGTTCCTCTGCCTGCTGCCCGATGACGCGGGCGGCGAAGCGGGCAAGGGTTGAGCCCGTCATCTTCGCGCCGCTAAACTGGAACGCGGGTCACGAAATGGAGCATCAGATGAAGCCTCGCGAGATCGGCCGGACCGGCCTCCATGTCACTCCGCTCGGCTTCGGCGGGGCCCCCTTCGGCAATCTCTTCGCGCCGGTGGCGGATTCCGATGCCCGCGCCGCGGTGGAGACGGCCTGGTCCAAGGGCTGCCGCTACTTCGATACCGCCCCCTATTACGGCTTCGGGCTCAGCGAGCGGCGCATCGGCGATGTGCTGCGCGGGCAGAAGCGCGACGACTTCGTCCTCTCCACCAAGGTCGGCCGGCTGATCCAGCGCGGCGCCAATAGGGATCCCATCGCCTCGCAGTTCCACTCGCCCATGCCGTTCCACGTCGTCTTCGACTATTCCTATGATGGCGTCATGCGCTCGCTGGAGGGCAGCTATCAGCGCCTGGGCCTGGACCGGATCGACATCATTCTGCTCCATGATCTGGGCGAGGCCGAGCATGGCAAGCAGCTGCCGCGCATCTTCAAGGGCGCCATGGAGGGCGGCTATCGCGCGCTGGCGGAGCTCAAGCGAGCCGGTCAGATCCGTGCGATCGGCATGGGGGTGAACGAAGTCGCCATCTGCGAGGAAGCGCTGCGCCACGGCGATTTCGACTGCTTCCTCCTGGCCGGCCGCTACACGCTCCTGGAGCAGGGCGGGCAGGAGGGGCTCTTCCCGGCCTGCCGGAAGCGCGGCGTCTCCCTCATCATCGGCGGTCCGTTCAATTCCGGCGTGCTGGTGCGCGCAGGACGGGCGGATGCGACTTACAACTACGCCGCCGTGCCGCCGGAGATCCGCGCGAAGGTCGATAGGCTGGTGGAGGTCTGCAAAATGTTCGAGGTCTCTCTGCCGGCCGCGGCCCTGCAGTTTCTCCTGGCCAACCCCGTCATCGCCAGCATCATCCCCGGCGCGCGCAGTGCGGCCGAGGCGGCAAGCCATTGGGCGATGCTGAGCGAGAAGATCCCGGAGGAATTCTGGGCGGAGCTCAGGCGGCGCCAGCTGCTCCATCCCGAAGTGCCGATCCCGAGCGAGGCCGCCTGACCGGCGGATTGTCATGCCCCCCATCGGCCAGATCGATTCCCACCAGCATTTCTGGCGCCTGGAGCGCGGCGATTACGGCTGGCTGACGCCGGCACTCAAGCCGCTCTATCGCGATTTCGGCCCGGCAGACCTCGCACCCTTTCTCGAGCGCCACGGCATCGCCGGCACCGTGCTGGTCCAGGCCGCTGCCACCGTGGCTGAGACCGAGTTCATGCTGGGCATCGCGACGGAGACGGCGTTCGTCAAAGGCGTCGTCGGCTGGGTCGATTTCGAATCCGCCGTCGCGCCCGCCGAGATCGACAGGCTCGCCGCTCATCCGAAGCTGAAGGGCTTCCGCCCGATGATCCAGGACATCCCCGATCCGGAATGGATGCTGTGCGCGGCGATCGGACCCGCCATCGCCCGGCTGCAGCATCTGGGGCTCGCCTTCGATGCCCTGGTGAAGCCGCCGCATCTGGCGCCTCTGCGGCAATTCCTGCCACTCTATCCCGAGCTCTGGGTCGTGATCGATCACGGCGCCAAGCCCGACATCGCCCATGGGCAATTCGAGGATTGGGCGCAGGAAATGCGAGAGCTGGCGGAGGATCCCCGGATCTATTGCAAGATCTCGGGCCTGGTGACCGAGGCCGCTCCCGGCTGGGGGCCGGACGATCTCGCCCGCTTCCTCGACCTGCTGCTGGAGACCTTCGGGCCTCGGCGCCTCATGTGGGGCAGCGACTGGCCGGTGGTGGATCTCGCCGGCGGCTATGACCGCTGGCGCATCGCGACACTGGACTATCTCGCGCGCTTGGGCGAAGAGGAGCGGGCGGCCATACTGGGCGGCACCGCTGCCGAGGTCTATCGGCTGTAGAAGTCTGATCGAGGGAGTCGAAGTTGGATCGATTGAAGGGCAAGCGCGCGATCGTGACGGCCGCCGGCCAGGGCATCGGGCGGGCCTTCGCCGAGGCCTTCCATCGCGAGGGCGCCGAGGTCCTCGCCACAGACATCAACGAGGCGGCCCTGAAGAGCCTCGCTGGCATCGCCACGCGCCGGCTCGATGTCACCGACAAGGCGGCGGTCGAGGCGCTCGCCGCCGAGCAGGGTGCGGTCGATATCCTCGCCAATTGCGCCGGCTATGTGCATCAAGGGACGATCTTCGACTGCTCGGAGAAGGACTGGGACTTCTCCTTCGAGCTCAATGTGAGATCCATGTACCGGATGATCCGCGCCTTCCTGCCCGCCATGCTGGAGGAGGGCCGCGGCTCGATCGTCAATGTTGCTTCCATCGCCTCCAGCGTGAAAAGCGTGCCGAACCGATTCGTCTACAGCGCCACCAAGGCTGCCGTCATCGGCCTCACAAAATCCGTGGCGGCGGATTTCGTTGCCAAGGGGATCCGCTGCAACGCCATATGTCCCGGCACGGTGCAGAGCCCGTCTCTCGACGAGCGCATCCGGGCCCTCGGCGGCGATGAGGCCGAGATGCGCCGCGCCTTCGTCCAGCGCCAGCCCATGGGCCGCATCGCCGAGCCCATCGAGATCGCCCATCTCGCCGTCTATCTCGCCTCGGACGAGGCGAGCTTCACCACGGGCGCCATCCACATCATCGACGGCGGCTGGGCGAACTAAGTCAGCAAGCCTCGCATCGTTCACCGTCATGGTCTCCCCGGGTCAAGCCCGGGGGAGGCCATGACGGATGAAAGAGCGCGGCTTACCAGCTGCGGTGGTTCTTGTAGGATCGACGTGGATACCCGGGACAAGCCACGACAGGGCCGAGCATGACGAGAAGAGGGACGATCTGCATCCCGGCCATGACGGTAGAAAGGCGGCAACAACTAATATATTAGTATCTGCGAATTTCCGGCGACAGGCGCTGCATGGTCACCATTACAGGCTTTCGCGCTCGCGACATCCGCTTTCCCACCTCGCGCGAGGCGGACGGCTCCGACGCCATGAATCCCGATCCCGACTATTCCGCCGCCTATCTTGTGCTGACCACCAACCAGCCGGGGCTCGAGGGCCATGGCCTGACCTTCACGCTGGGCCGCGGTAACGAGCTCTGCGTGGCGGCGATCGAGGCCCTGGCGCCGATCGTGGTGGGGCGCCCGCTCGCCGAGATCACCGGCGCCATGGGTGCTCATTGGCGCGA
>DATFRE010000127.1:0-6547 GCA_035263545.1 Dongiaceae bacterium | reverse complement strand
TAGCTGGGATCGGTCAGGATCTCCTGATAGCCGGTCATCGAGGTGTTGAAGCAGACTTCGCCCACGGCAGCACCGGCGGCGCCGATGCCATGGCCTTCCAGCACGGTGCCATCGGCCAGAACCAGCAGGCCGGTCACAACGGAACCGCCCCGGCTGACCAACTGAGCAGCGGGCAGGAGGCGGGTTTCGCTCATCGGCGGTGGGGCCTCAACTTCTGGCGAGGGGCGGGGCGCGGCGGTCCATTACGCTATCATGTCGCCCGCGTCAAGCCGCGCGGGGCCAAGGATTTAGCGTGAATTTTCAAACCCTTGCATGCAGCATCCGCGGTTGCCTCGGGGACCGGCTTGCGCTAGCTTCACTCTTTCCCCGCGAATCCGTCTTGAAGTGGTGGTGTCCCATGTTGCGCCAGAGATTGAACGACGCCTTGAAGGAGGCGATGAAGGCCCGCGATCAGCGCTCGGTCTCGACGCTGCGCCTGGTGCTGGCGCAGCTGAAGGATCGCGACATCGCGGCCCGGCCGGCGGGCAATGCAAGCGGGATCGGCGAGGGCGAGATCGAGGAGATGCTGCTGAAGATGGTGAAGCAGCGCCAGGAGAGCATCGTCCTCTACAAGCAGGGCAATCGTCCCGATCTCGTGCAGCAGGAAGAGGAGGAGATCGCGGTCATCGAGCGCTTCATGCCGAAGCAGCTCGACGAGGCAGAAGCGTCCGCGGCGGTGGAGACGGCCATCGCCGAGACCGGTGCGCAATCGGTCAAGGAGATGGGCAAGGTCATGGCGAAGCTGAAGGAGCGCTTTGCCGGCCGCATGGATTTCGCCAAGGCCGGCGCCTTGGTGAAGCAGCGCCTCTCGCAATAGCGCAGCCCAGATCTACATTGCAGATTTGGCGGAATCGGCGAGGCAGACCCGCTGGTTAAGAAGCGCAACTGCGACTAGAGTATCAGTTTGGTCTCCGGCGAGGCCTGCATGAGCTTCACGCCCCAGTTTCTCGATGAGCTGCGCCAGCGCCTCTCGCTGGTCGCCGTCATCGCCCGCAGGGTGAAGCTCACGCGCCGCGGGCGGGAGAGCACCGGCCTCTGCCCCTTTCACAACGAGAAGACGCCCTCCTTCACCGTCAGCGACGAGAAGGGCTTCTTCCATTGCTTCGGCTGCGGCGCCCATGGCGATGTCATCGGCTTCGTCATGCGCAGCGAGGGCCTGAGCTTTCCCGAGACGGTGGAGCGGCTTGCCCGCGAGGCGGGCCTGCCGCTGCCCGTGTCCTCGCCCGAGGAGCGCCAGCGCGCCGAACGCCAGGCGACCCTGGTCACCGCGATGGAGACCGCGGCGGCCTGGTACGAGCAGCAGCTGAAGACACCCGCCGGGCGGGAGGCCCTGGACTATCTGCGCCGCCGCGGCCTCGCCGAGGGAACCATCGCCCGCTTCCGCCTGGGCTATGCGCCAGAGGGCCGCACCGCGTTGCGCGAGGCGCTGGCGCGGGCGGGGGTCTCGACCGACCTGGCGCTGGAGGCGGGGCTGGTGGGCAAGGGCGAGGATGGCGCGCTCTTCGATCGCATGCGGGGCCGTGTCATCTTTCCCATCGCCGACCGGCGCGGCCGCGTGATCGCATTCGGCGGGCGCATCCTGGGCGAGGGCCAGCCCAAATATCTGAACTCGCCCGAGACCGCGCTCTTCCACAAGGGCCGAACCCTCTATGGCCTGAGCCAAGCGCTGCGACCGGCCAAGGATGCCGGCGAGGTCATCGTGGCCGAGGGCTATATGGATGTGATCGCGCTTGCTCAGGCGGGTTTTCCCCAGGCGGTGGCCCCTCTGGGAACCGCACTGACGGAAGAACAGATCGCCGAGCTTTGGCGCCTGGTACCGGAGCCGACCCTCTGCTTCGACGGCGACGCGGCCGGGGAGCGAGCCGCGGCCCGGGCGGCGGACCGGGCGCTGCCGCTGCTGAAACCGGGCCAGTCCTTGCGCTTCGCCCTGCTGCCGGCGGGGGAGGATCCCGATACCCTGATCCTGGCGGAGGGGGCGGCCGCCATGCGCCGTCTGCTCGACCAGGCCCTGCCGTTGGCCGAGATCGTCTGGCGGGGCGCCACCACGGGTAGGGGCCTCGACACGCCCGAGCGCCGCGCCGGGCTTCGCCAGGATCTGCGCCAGCTTCTGGGCCGGATCCAGGACAGGGGGGTGCAGGAGGCCTATCGGGCCGAGTTCGAGGGCCGGCTGGAAAGGCTCTTCAACCTGGGCTCGGCCCAAGGCCAGGCCGGCCAGCGCCAAAGCCGGCCGGTTCCCTGGGATCCCCGTCGGCGCACCCCGCCGCCGCCCCTGGGCGGCGAGGCGGCGCGCCAGAACGCGGAAGATCCCATCCGGTTGCGCTGCAACACGATTCTGGCCGTCCTGATCAATCATCCCCAGGTGATCGAACGCCGGCTCGAGGCACTCGCCCATCTCACCCTGCCGGTGCGTCAACTTGACAAGCTTCGTCAATGCATTATAGAGCACGCCGCGCATCATCCCGACCTTGACTCCGAGGCCCTGAAATACCACCTCTCCACGCGGGGTTTTGACGGTGTGCTGCCTGATGTATTGCGGCGGGCGGCCATCAACCGCTTTACGCGGGCTTCGGCATCCTTGGACGCGGCTGGTGCGGGGTTGGATGATGCCCTGGAGTCGTTTCGTGAGCGAGCCGTGCGTGAGGAAGCCGAGCTTGCCGCACGACAGCTCGGCGATGAATTGACCGGGGAGGCGCAGGCTCGCTTCGATGCGGCGCGCGACCTGGCGCTGGAGGGCGAGAGCCGCCGGCGCGATATCGATGGACCCGAGCACGGGTTGGAATAGAGGGGCGCCTAGCCCCGGGAACGAGGAACGCGGGATCTGACATGGCGTCGAAGGCCTCAGCAAAAAGCGAAACCAGCGAAACCCGTGACGAGGCGGCCGACGGCCCGCTGATGGACGGCTTCAGCGCTGCGGTCAAGAAGATGATCGCCCGCGGCAAGGAGCGCGGCTACATCACCTATGATGAGCTGAACGCCGCGCTGCCGCAGACGGAGATGTCCTCCGAGCAGATCGAGGACACCATGGCGATGCTGAACGAGATCGGCATCAATCTCGTCGAGAGCGAGGATCCGGAGGAGGGGGCCGCCCCGGAGAAGGCGCAAGCCGCAGCCGCCACCAGCGAGGACGAGGAAGAGCGCGCCAGCGGCAATCTCGACGACGCCGATATCGGGCGTACCGACGATCCCGTGCGCATGTATCTGCGCGAGATGGGCAGCGTCGAGCTGCTTTCCCGCGAGGGCGAGATCGCGATCGCCAAGCGCATCGAGGCGGGCCGCGACATGATGATCGGCGGCATCGCCGAGAGCCCGCTCACCTACCGTGCGCTGCTCGACTGGCGCGAGCGTCTCAGCAAGGGCGAGATGCTGCTGCGCGACATCATCGATCTCGACGCGACCTATGGCGGCAGCGCCGATCCAGCGGCCAATATGAACGCCGAGGACGGCGAGATGGCCGAGGAGGGCGAGAACGAGAGCGAGGCCGAAGCGCCGGAGGGCGAGGGGGAAGGCGAGGGCGCAGATGGCGGCGAAGAGGCCAATATCTCGCTGGCCGCCATGGAGCAGGAGCTTCTTCCCAGCGTGGTCGAAACCCTCGACAAGATCGCGGCGACCTTCAAGAAGATCGACAAGCTTCTCTACAAGCGCCTGGAGACGGCGAACGAGGGGTCGAAGAGCACGCCCCAGGCCGAGCGCAAGATCACCCAGCTCGTCGCCGAGCTCAGCGGCCATATGCGCTCGATCAAGCTCAACAACACCCGCATCGAGCAGCTCGTCGAGCAGGTCTATAACCTGAACCGCAAGCTCATCGGCCTCGAGGGCCAGCTGTTGCGCCTGGCGCAGAAGGCCGGGGTGAAGCGCGAGGAATTCATCGCCCGCTACAGCGGCTCCGAGCACAATCCGCGCTGGCTCGGCAACCTCGCCAAGCTCACGGGCAAGGGCTGGCGCGACTTCAGCGGCAAGCACCGCGATGATGCCAAGAATCTGCGCGGCCAGATCCTGGAGATCGGCGCGGCGACCCTGCTGCCCATCCCCGAGTTCCGCCGGGTCGTCGGCATCATCCAGAAGGGCGAGCGCGAGGCGAGCCGGGCGAAGAAGGAGATGGTGGAGGCGAACCTGCGCCTCGTGATCTCGATCGCCAAGAAATACACCAATCGCGGCCTGCAGTTCCTGGACCTGATCCAGGAAGGCAATATCGGCCTGATGAAGGCGGTGGACAAATTCGAGTACCGCCGCGGCTACAAGTTCTCCACCTACGCCACCTGGTGGATACGCCAGGCGATCACCCGCTCCATCGCCGACCAGGCGCGCACGATCCGCATCCCCGTGCACATGATCGAGACGATCAACAAGCTGGTGCGCACCTCGCGCCAGATGCTGCACGAGATCGGCCGCGAGCCGACCCCGGAGGAGCTGGCCGAGAAGCTGGCCATGCCGCTGGAGAAGGTGCGCAAGGTGCTGAAGATCGCCAAGGAGCCGATCAGCCTCGAGACGCCGATCGGCGACGAGGAGGATAGCCATCTCGGCGACTTCATCGAGGACAAGAACGCGGTCCTGCCGCTCGATGCCGCCATCCAGGCCAATCTGCGCGAGACCACGACGCGGGTGCTGGCGAGCCTGACCCCGCGCGAGGAGCGCGTGCTGCGCATGCGCTTCGGCATCGGCATGAACACGGACCACACCCTGGAAGAGGTGGGCCAGCAGTTCTCTGTCACCCGCGAGCGCATCCGCCAGAT
Organism: Dongiaceae bacterium; assembly: GCA_035263545.1. Taxonomy (GTDB): domain Bacteria; phylum Pseudomonadota; class Alphaproteobacteria; order Dongiales; family Dongiaceae; genus DASXQK01. Next base: position 1,778 of record DATFRE010000127.1, on the reverse strand, counting down.
CGAGGCGAAGGCGCTGCGCAAGCTGAAGCACCCCAGCCGCAGCCGCAAGCTCCGAAGCTTCCTGGACACCTAGCAGAGGGCAGGTATCGGGGATCAGGCATCAGAGGAGTGGCGCCTGGCCGCTCTGTCTGATACCTGATTTCTGTCGTCTGGCATCTGGGCTCGGGCCCGTAGTTCAGTTGGTCAGAACGCGCCGCTCATAACGGTGTTGTCGCAGGTTCGAGTCCTGCCGGGCCCACCAGCGCTGGAAGCTAGAATCGCGGTCATTCCGGATTCCTGTGGCAGCTATCCTAAGCTGGTCTCGGACATTCTTGCGGGGGCTGTAAACATGATCCTGGTCGGCCAGTACGACTCACCCTTCGTCCGCCGTGTCGCGATCTCGCTGCGCGTGCTCGGCTTCGAGTACCGGCATGACACGCGCTCTGTGTTCGGCGATTTCGATTCCATGCGCCAGACAAATCCGCTCGGCCGCATTCCCTCCTTGGTGCTCGATGACGGCGCAGTGCTGATCGACTCCGCTGCGATCTTGGACTGGCTCGACGAGACCGTCGGACCCGACCGTGCGCTGATCCCACGGACCGGTCTCGCCCGCCGCACCGCCTTGCAGCAGATTGCCCTTGCCGCGGGCGCGATCGACAAGGCCGGCGCAGCCGCTTACGAGCGCATCATCCGCCCGAAACAATACCGCTGGCCGGATTGGATCCAGCGCCTGCGCATCCAGGCCGAGGGAGCTATTGCCGCGCTGGCAAAGGAGCCGTGGCCGGCCGGTGCGCCGCTCGACCAGGCGCAGATCACCACGGCCTGCATGTTGCGCTACATCCAGATGACCGCGCCCGAGCTGGCGCCGCAGGATCGATATCCCACGCTGGCGGCGCTCTCCGCGCGCTGCGAGCAGCGGCCCGAATTCCAGGCGACTTATCCGCCCGATACCGTCTATCCGGCCGCCGACTGAATGCGCTTGCCCGCGGCTTTTTGGACGTCGAAATCCGCCCGCAAGGCGGCAATCTCGCCAAGCTGACCAGCAAGGGCTGGCGCGATTCATAACGGTGTTGTCGCAGCTTCGAGTCCTGCCGGGCCCACCACGCACCACGGCTCTCCCAGGCCGCCATTCGTCTCTGCCGGGATATCCCGGAATTCCCGGCATTTCCGGGCAAATTGCAGGGCTGGCTGCTTTGCCGAGACGCTGAACCTGGACGAGAGGAGGCCGATTTCGCCGAATGTCTCTGAAGGCGCGCTGCGACGCCATTCCGTGGGGCAGTGGGAAGCGGCTCTACGGGGCCTGTCAGGACCTGAACCCGAGACTGCTTCGCTGCTGATCCCAGCACATCGGGAGTCTGGACCTCTTGAGGCGGTGAGGAGTGATTTGGACAGGCTGGTGGCCCTGCAGGATGGCCTCGACGATGTCGGGTGCCAGGAAGGCGAGAGGAAGGGTACGGCTGACTTCGCCCTTGTCCCGGTTATACCGCCGGGCAAGCTCGCGAAGCGAAGCCGCGCGTCCCGTGACCAAATCGTCAAGCCAGCGATGAGCATCGGCGAGCAGCAAGACGAGCTTCGGGTCTGGCGCCTTGGGTCGGCCGTGCGATGAATGCACGACCAGCTTGGCCTCGATGCCGCGTCGCTTCAACCGAACCGCTACATCAAAGGGAATCGGCGAGCTTGACTGCGAAGGCGGAGCTGCGATGCGCAGCAGCGCGGCCAGGCCTGAGGGATTGATCTCCAGGCGCATCGACTCCCGATGCAGGGTTGCGCGCAGGAGGAGGTTGGGCAGCACATCGCGC
>DATFRE010000126.1:0-10132 GCA_035263545.1 Dongiaceae bacterium | reverse complement strand
GCAGGCTGCCCATGCCGATCTCATTGCCGAGATCGCCGATGCCGATGGTGGTCCAGAGGCCGGCCTCGAACAGAATTTCGAGCGGTGCGTTGTACGCTGCGATGTCGACACCTCTGGCGTCGCGCGGGCTGCCGTCGCGCGAAGGGCCGCAGCGCTCGATCGCGATGACATGGGTGATGGACGGCCGCATCTCGCGCCACAGCGCCTCGATCTCGGCCAGCGGCCTCCCCCCATCGCCTTTCGCCTGGTGCATGGCGACGATGTCGAGGGGGATCCTTCTCTCGGGATCGGCGGCCGCAAGCGTCGCCTGCACGACCCGCGCATTGACCTGGTCTGTCGCGATTCGGCTGGGAATGCCGGCCGCAGCGAAGCCCGCCGCCAGCATCGCGGCGCCGGGCGGCCCGTCGGTCTCGCAATTCGGCGGTTCGCCCCGGACGAGGAAGAAGCCCGTGATGATGGCGATGCCGGGCGCGGGGTGGTCGGCGATCGACGCGGCAGCGCGGGCGAGATTGCCGCGGGTGAACGCGGCGAGCGGCGCGATATTGCGTTGCTGGATGTCCTCGCCGGACGGCGCCTCGATCTCGGCGATCGCGCGATCCGCGGCATTCATGGCGTGCTTCCCGCGGCCGTCCATGCAGGGAAAGGGACAGGTATTTAGAGGCGCTGCCCCCAGGATTGTCAAATGGCGGCGGAGTTGCCGTGAAATATCAAGCGCAGCCGCTGGGGATGAGGGCTACTTGGACCGGCCGCGCGCGGCCACGGGCCAGACTGCCTCGATCCGCCCGCGGCGGATGCCGACGATCTCCTCATGCAGATGCACGGTGGTGTCGGAATAGCCGACGATGAATTCGAGGCGGTCGCCGATCCGCGGCGTCTCGCTCGGGCTCTCGAGCTCGATGGTCGTGTGCTCCGCCGAGAGCCGCATGTGACGCACCTCCGGAAGATCGATCGGCTGCGGCATGGCCGCATCGCCGCTCATGGTCTTCTTTCCGGCATCCAGCACGATGCGGGTCGGCGTCGGCCGGCTCGTGACCGTGGCGAGCAATGTGAGCGCGCAGGGGAAATCGAGATGGTAGTGGGTGCGGTAATGCATGTCGGAGAAGATCGCGCCGCCCACCTGCACCTCGGTCACGCCGGGCTGCATGGCGCAATAGGGGAAGGTGCCGGTCCCGCCGCAGCTCACGATATCGACGGCGAGGCCAGCGCAGCGGCAGGCCTCGGCGCTGGCGGTAAGCAGCCCGACCGCCATGGCGATGGTCGCTTCCTTCTCGGCCGGGTCGGCGATGGTGACGGCCTGACTTTCCCAGCCGGTCACACCGCGGAAGACGAGCCCCGGGCGTTCGGCGATGGCCTGGGCCATGGCGAGGACCGGCGCGCCCGGAGCGACCCCGGCGCGCTTCATGCCGATATCGACCTCGATCACGACCGATAGCCTCTTGCCGCGCGCGCGCGCGGCCTGGTCGAGCTCGTCGATATTGGCGAGGCCGTCGACCGCGACGATTGCGTCGGCCAGATCGAGGAGATCGATCAGCCGGCGGACCTTGATCGGGCCCACGATCTGATTGGCGATCAGTATGTTGCGGATTCCCGCCGCGGCCATGACCTCGGCCTCGCCGAGCTTAGCGCAGGTCACGCCGCTCGCCCCGGCCGCGAGCTCCTTCCGGACGATGCCGATCGTCTTCTGGCCCTTGATATGCGGGCGCCACTGCACGCCATGCTCGCGGCAGCCTGCGGCGATCGCGGCGATATTGACCTCCATCACGTCGAGATCGACGAGGAGGGCGGGCGTGTCCAGCGCCGCCTTGCCATGGCCGAGCGGTGCGGGGGCGCTCATCGGCCCGCCGCCCGCTTGGCTGCGCCCCGATTGGCCGCGTCATAGGCCTGCTCGACCAGCCGCAACGTCTCCAGATTGTCCACGACATCGGTCTCGAAGGGCGCGCCGGTGACGAGGCCGTCAACGAAATGCCGGATCGCCCGGTCGAAGCTCGCCTGGTAATCGCGGGCGAAATCGAAGGTCTCTTGCCGCGGGTGGGGACCGAGCAGGCGAAGCTCGATGCCGTCGAGCATCGCGCTCGCCCTATCGCCGATGACCTCGAGGCGGTCCAGGGTGCGGGCCGGGAACCCCGCCGCACCCATCGCCCCACGCAGGACGATCGGCACGCCTTTCGCCGTCTCCAGGAAGATCGCCGCGAGGGTCTCGCCGTCGACCTCGGGCACCGTATGCGCGATGCGGGCATCGAGAAGGCTGAGTGGTCCGAACAGCCAGCGGAGCACGTCGAGATGATGGATCAGCACCTCGGCGATCATCAGCCGCTTCTCCCGCGCCATGAAGGGCTGACGGACCAGATCCGGACGCCGCCCGGCGGCGTCGGGCAGCAGGCCGGAGGAGAGCATGGCCATGTCGGCCTGGAGCAGGAGGCCCACCTCGCCCGCCTCAAGCCACTGCTTGATCCGGCGGTACCAGGGGCGAAAGCGCCAGTTCTCATGGACCATCAGCCGGACCTTGCCGGCGACATGCCGGGCCACGGCCTCGCCGGCGGCGAGGCTCGGCGCCAGCGGCTTCTGACAGAGCACGTCGATGCCGTCGGCGGCGGCCATCTCGACCAGGGCGACATGGGTCTCGCGGGGTGAGGCGATGTCGACGGCGTCGAGGGCCTGGCCTGCGAGCATGGATTCCATATCGGCATGGACCGCCGGGATACCGAACTCGGTGGCGCGGCGCCTGGCCTGCTCCAGATTGGGATCGCAGATGGCGATCACCTTGGCCCGCGGATCGCGCGACCAGGCGATCAGATGGTGATGGCTGATCATGCCTGCTCCGGCGAGGCCGATACGCAGCGGCGAGCGATCAGGAGAGCCTGCCATCGGGGTTACCTTCCAAATCCGAACAGACGGGCTGGGTTATCCCGCAGCACCCGGTCGCGATCCGCGGCATCGGGCAGCCAGCGCGCGAGCGCGGCAAGGCAGTCGGCATAGCGGATCTCGTAGTCCATGCCGAGGAAGGGCCAGTCCGAGCCCCAGATGCAGCCTTCCTTGCCGAAAGCCGCCAGCAGGGCTTCGGCGTGACCCTCGATGGCGCCGTAATCGCCGCGCTTAGGGGCGAGCCGGAAGGGGGCGGAGAGCTTGACCGCGGCGTTTCCCGAGCGGCCGAGCTCGAGCACGGCCTGGAAGCCCGGCGCGCCGAGGCCGAAGGCGAGACCGCCGATGCCGAAATGATCGACCAGGATGCGGATGCCGCTGCGCCGGAGGAGGGGTGCGACCTGTCGCCATTGGTCGTCGCGGGCAAAGACCTGTGCGAACCAGCCCAGCGCCTTGAGGCGTGCCAGCAGCGCCGGCGCTTCCGCGCCTGCGAGCGCATCGCGCCTGGCGTTCACGAGGTTGAAGCGCACGCCTGCCACGCCGCGCTCGGCCAGCGTTTCGAGGGCGCGGTCGCTCTCCTCGCCGGAGATTACGGCGATCGCCTTGAAGCGTCCTGGCCGCGCCGCCATGGCGTCGAGCATCGCGGCATGGTCGAAGCCATAGCCGCTCGGCTGCACCAGGAGGGCATGGGCCACGCCATGAGCATCGAGCACCGCGCCGAGGGCTTCCCTGGTGCCGGTCTCGTCCGGCCGCGGCGTATAGCCCGCGCCGGGCACGAAGGGGAAGCGCGCGGGATCGATGATATGGAGGTGGCAATCGGCGGCGCCGGGAATGGTCATGTCAGAGAGTCCTCGGGATGGCCTTAGTCGTCTTGGGATCGAAGAGATGGATCTCCGCCGTGTCGAGGAAGAGATCCGCCTCCGCCCCCGGCCTGAGCGCGGTGTCGCGGCCGATCCGCGCGGTGATCTCCTCGCCCGATACGCCAGAGAGCATGAGGAGCGTCTCGGCGCCGAGCGGCTCCACCGCCTGGATTCGGAACCGCATTGCCGCCCGCCTTGCGCCAGCGGGTCCCGTCGGCTCCTCATAGAGATCCTCCGGCCTGATGCCGAGGGTGACCGGCCCGCCGGCATGAGGGGCGAGGGCATCGGGCGCGTGGCCCGCGGCCTCGAAGCTGCTGCCCCCCGCCTGCAGGCGATAGCCCCCGCCCTGGCGCTCGAGCCGCGCCGCCATCAGGTTCATGGGGGGATTGCCGAGGAAGCGGGCGACGAAGGTGTCGACGGGATTGCGATAGACCTCCAGCGGCTTGCCGATCTGGATAACCTCGCCGCCATTCATGATGCAGATGCGATCGCCCATGGTCATGGCCTCGACCTGGTCATGGGTGACGTAGATCGTGGTCGTGCCGAGCTCATGCTGCTGCTTGACCAGCTCGTTGCGCGTGGTCACCCGCAACGCGGCGTCGAGATTGGAGAGCGGCTCGTCGAAGAGGAAGACCTTGGGATCGCGGACGATGGCGCGCCCCAGCGCCACGCGCTGGCGCTGGCCGCCCGAAAGCGCATGGGGCTTGCGGGCGAGGAAGGGGGCAAGCCCGAGCTTCTCGGCGACGCGTTGCACGCGCCGGTCGATCTCGGCCGCCGGCATCTTGCGCCGCCGCAGCCCGAAGGCGAGGTTCTCGCGGACCGTCATATGCGGGTAGAGCGCATAGGACTGGAAGACCATGGCGATGTCGCGATCCTTGGCCGGCACGTGATTGATCGGACGGCCGTCGATGGCGATGGTCCCGGAGGTGATCGGCTCGAGCCCCGCGATCATCCGGAGCGCCGAGGATTTGCCGCAGCCCGAGGGGCCGAGCAGGACCATGAACTCCCCATCGGCCACGGTGAGGCTGACATCGCGCACGGAAAGATCGGCCGCGCCGTCATAGCGCTTGCACAGCCTGTCTATGGTCACGACCGCCATATCGCCCCTGGTCCCTCTGTGCCTAGCGGACGGCGCCTGCCGTCATTCCCTTGATCATGATGTCGGAGAAGAAGGCGTAGATGAGGATGATCGGCGCGATGGAGATCATCAGCCCCGATGCGATCATCCCCACATCGAGCTGGTGGGCGCCCATGAAATGCATGATCCCCAGCGGCAAGGTCCGCTTTTCGTCATCCGTCAGCAGCACGATGGCGTAGAGGAACTCGTTCCACAGGATGATGAAGTTCAGCGTGACGGTGGTGAAGACCGCCGGCATGCCGATCGGCAAGGTGATGCGCCAGAAGATCTCGAAATCGGAATACCCGTCCATCCGCGCCGCGTCGAACAGGTCCTGGGGAATCTGGGCGAAGAATCCCTCGAGGATGTAGACCGTCATGGCGAGCTGGGTCGCCACATAGGCGACGATGAGGCCGGGCAGCGTGTTGTAGAGGCCGAACTGCAGCAGGATCTGGAACAGCGAGAGGATCAGGAGCTGCGGCGGCAGGATCATGCCGCTGAGGATGGCGATCCTGACGGCGCGGCTGCCGCGGAAGCGGTAACGGGCGAGGCAATGGGCCGCCATGGCGCCGAAGACCGTCAGCAGCAGCACGGCGCTGGCGACGACGATCAGGCTGTTCCAGAAATAGGTGCCGTAATTCGAGACCGTCCAGGCGGCGATGAACTTGCTCCAATGCGCCGGGACCGGCAGGCCATATGGATTGTCGAAGATCTCCGGCGTGGTCCTGAGCGACATCGAGGCGACCCAGAGGAAGGGGCCGCCGGTTATGATGGTGTAGAGGATCAGGAACAGCACCAGCGGGGTGCGGCGCAGATGGCCGAGCCAGAGTCCCATGGCGCGCTGGTTGCCGCGGCGGGCCTCCATCCTCAGAACTCCAGCTTGTCGCGCTGGCGCAGCAGCCGCGTCATGATCAGGACGAAGGCGATGATCATGGCGGACCAGAGCACGGCGATGGCAGAGGGATAGCCGAGGTCGAAGGTGTTCCAGTCGAAGGCCCGCTTGTAGACATAGGTGGAGACCGTCTCGGTCGACCAGAGCGGGCCGCCCTGGGTCATGATCCAGACCAGGTCGAACATCATCATCTTGCCGATGAAGGAGAGCACGAGGAGGTTGACGAGAGTCGGGCGCAGCATCGGGATGATGATGTAGACGAGCTTGGCGAACCAGCCGCAGGAATCGAGCTCGGCCGCGCCCAGCACCTCCGCCGGCAAGGCGTAGAGGGCGGCGAGGCAGATGATCATGTTGAAGCCCAGCCACTTCCAGAGATGGGTGACGAGCACCGCCCAGAGCGCCGTCGAGGGATCGCCGAGCCAGGATTGCTGCAGTGATTCGAGGCCGAGCCAGCCCAGCGCCATATTGATGAAGCCCCAGTCATAGTCGTAGAGCCAGACCCAGATGATCCCGACGACGACATAGGACATCAGGACGGGCGTGAACCAGACGATCCGCAGCAGCCGGGCGAAGGGCGCGCGGGCGAAGAGGCAGAGCGCCAGCAGCAGGCCCCCCAGCACATCGGCGACCGTGCCGACGATGGTGAAGATGACCGTGTTCCAGACGGCACGCCAGAAGACGGGATCCTTGGTCAACAGCTCCGTGAAATTCTGCAGGCCGACGAAGCTCGCCACATTGTGCGGGCCGATCACATGCAGGCTGTTGTAGAGCGTGCGCAGCACCGGATAGAGGGTGAAGGCGGCATAGATCAGAAGCGCCGGCGCGAGGAAGGCCGCGATCGTGCCGCGCGAGGCCTGGTTCGAGCCGATCGCCGATGGGGTTGTTGGCCCGGGAGCAGAGGCGGCGATGGGCTGGGTCTGGGCAGTCTCGGCCGCCATGACGATCAGGGTCACCGGTTATTGAAAGGCGGGTGCGGCGGCCGGCGGCACGGGCGGACCCCATGCGCCGGCCGGAGCCAGGATAGTCGAAGCTAGCCCTTGTAGCACCCCTGGTTCATCATCTTGACCGCGTCTTCGACGCTGAGCAGCCCGCCCGGGAAGGCCTTGTTCATGACCTGGACGAAGCTGTCCTTGCACTGGCCGGTCAGGATGTCGATCGGCATGCCGGTGAAGTATTTGGCGCCTTGCTGGCGCGCCATCAGCTCGGTGAAATAGGCGGCGTAGGGACCGCTGAACTGGATGTCGCCGGTCTTGACCGCGGTCTGCAGATAGACCGTCTCGATCCAGCGCTTGCCCATCTCCGGCGTCGCCAGCTCGTTCAGATAGCCGGCCGCGAGGTCCTGATGCTTGCTCGCGGCGTTGATGGCGAAGCTCGCACCCACCGCCACGGTCTTGCATTCGTTGCAGGCGGCCTGGTCCATGGCCGGGAATTGCATGACGCCCAGCGGGAAGTCCGGCGACTGGCCGCCCTGATCCACCGGCACGAAGGCGCGGCCGGTGTAGAAGCTGCCCATCGGGAACATGAGCGAGCCGGGCTTCTGGTAGAAGTAGTGGTGCGACTCGCCGAGCTTCAGGGTCATGAAGTTCTTCGGATAGGCGCCGGCATCGACCAGCTGCTTGACCCAGGTGAAGACCGACACGACCCGCGGATCGTCGAAGGAGAGCTGGCCGTGGAGCAGCTTGCCGTAATCGTCGAGGCCGAGCTTGCGCAGCAGCGCCTCGCCGATGATATAGGCGCCGGGATAGGGCCGGTCGCCCACGCCCTGGGCGATCGGAACCATGTCGGCGCCGCGCGCCTTCTTCACCAGATCGAGGAACTGTCCCTGGTCGAGCTGGTAGCTCGCCGGCAGGCTCACACCGAGCTTCGCGAGCCAGTCGCGGTTGTAATAGAGCTCGTCGGTATAGGCTTCCTCGGGCAGCGCCCAGGTCTTCCCGTCATGGGTCCAGACCTGCCGCGCCCAGTCGTAGATGTTGTTCCAGTTCACCAGGCTGTCGAGCGGGATGATGTAGCCGTTGGTGATGTATTCGGTCTGGTCGGGCTCGAGATAGAACACATCGGGGCCCTGGCCCGCGGGCAGCGCGGTCTTGAGCGCGGTATAGAGCCCGTCCTTCTCGTACCAGGTGATCTTCACATGCACGCCCGGATGCTTCGCCTCGAAATTGCGGGCGGCCTGTTCGCGCAGCGCGACCTTGGCCGTCTCGTCCGCCTCGTGGCTCCAGACCGTCAGCGTGATGTCCTCGGCCTTCGCGGCCGAGCCGATTCCCACCGCCAGCGCCAGCGCGGCGCAGGCGAACAAACCCTTCATCGCTCGTTTCATGATCTTGTGCTCTCCCTGTGGCGCGCCGGGCCTCCGACGCCGCTCGGGGCAACGTTAGGTGGCAGCGTCGATTGGAACAAATTGAAAAATCAATGTCCGGCCGATAGGATTTTTCAATCGATGCGCGCCACCCTCAATCAGCTCGAGGCCTTCTATTGGATCGCCCGCCTGGGCGGCTTCCACGCCGCCGCGGCGCGGCTCAACCTGACCCAGCCCACCATCAGCCTGCGCATCCGCGGGCTCGAGGAGGCACTGAGCCTCAAGCTCTTCGAGCGGGCCGGCCGCCTCGCCCGGCTGACGGCGGAGGGCCGCCAGCTGCTGCCCCAGGCCGAGCGGATCGTCGGCCTCTCGGAGGAGCTGCATCTCAAGACGGCGCTCGATGATCCTTTGCGCGGGCGTCTCAGGCTCGGGGCGCCCGACAGCTTCGGCCTCACCAGCATGCCCGGGCTTCTCGCTTCGCTCCGCAAGCAATATCCCGAGCTCAGCGTCTCGCTCACCATCGACAACTCCACCGTGCTCAGCCAGAAGCTGAACGATCGCGAGCTGGATATCGCGATCCTGGCGGATCCGGAGGTGGCGGCCCATATCGGGAAGGAGCCGCTGGGGACCATCGAATGCGCCTGGGTCGCGAGCACGCGCCTCGGCCTGCCCGAGCGCGCGGTCCGGCCGAGCGACCTGCTGCGCCACGAGATCTTCACCAACCCCGAGCCTTCCAACCTGATGACGCTGCTGAGAGACTGGTTCGCCTCCGCCGGGCTGGAGGCGGCCCGGCTCAGCACCTGCAACAGCCTCTCGGTGATCCTCAGATTGACCATGGCCGGGGCGGGGGTCAGCCTGCTGCCGCTGGCGATCCTGCCGCGCCGGCGCGCCGGGGGCGGGGGCCTCAGGGTGCTGAGGGCCCAGCCCCAGCTCGGCCGGCCGCGCCTCTTCGCCGCCTATCAGCTGGACAAGGCCGGCCGCACGGTCGATGCGGTGATGGAGACGGCGCGCCAGGTCATCGCCCGCTCCCGCTGGATCGGCGCCGTCTGAAGGCGCTGTTGCCGCGGCTTTGGGGCGATGGCGGCTTCCCTTTACCCCCGGGCCGCCTTTCGCTATGGTGCGACCGATTTCCGGAGGCCTGCACCCGTAGCTCAGCTGGATAGAGCGCTGCCCTCCGAAGGCAGAGGTCGTGAGTTCGAATCTCGCCGGGTGCGCCATTTATTTCAATATGTTAGGCACGTCGGCCATATATAGGAAATGGGCCGTGGAAGCACGGTGGAAGCAGTTGGCGAAGATATGCTCCACCTTGTTCACGGAGCCCAGATTCGGATAGGCGCTGGCGAGTCCCAATGGACTTCGAAGGTGCTACCAAGGGGATTGCTTGAGACCGCAAACGTAGAAACTTTCGGCAGGCGAGAAACCGGTGGGATCTCCCCACCACCCCGGGCCCCAGGCACTCTTTCGTGATTGGAGCATGCTTAGAATCGGTCCTCGGGCGCTACGAGGACTATCTCATCGATGAATTGATACCGTATGTCGATGCCAACTATCGGACCCTAGCGGACCGGGCGCATCGCGGCGTGACCGGCAAGAGCAGCGGCGGCTACGGATCGATGGTTCAGGCGATGCGCCATCCTGAGGTATTCGGTGCCTTCGCTTCGCACAGCGGGGACATCTATTTCGAGTTCGGCCTCCTGCCCGATCTGGCCAAACTGCATGCCAACCTGTCGAAGTTCGGCGGACTGGAAGGCTTCATCGAGCAGATTCCCACCATCAAGCCGAAAGGGCATGACCCGTTCTTCTCTGTGCTCGGGATGCTCTGCTACGGCGCTGCTTACGCGCCCAATCCCAACGCTCCGCGCGGCTTCGATTTCCCTGTGGACATGGAGACCGGCGCCCTGGTCGAGGATGTCTGGCGGCGTTGGTTGAGCTGGGATCCGGTTCGAATGATCGATCGCCCCGAGTATCTCGCGGCTTGGCGGTCGATGAAATGCATTTATCTCGACTGCGGTCTGTGGGATGAGCTCAACTTCCCGGTCGGCACGCGCGTCCTCTCGAACAAGCTCAAGGCGGCGGGCATCGCGCACGATTTCGAGCTGTTTCCGGAC
>DATFRE010000125.1:0-16915 GCA_035263545.1 Dongiaceae bacterium | reverse complement strand
TCGGCGGGCGGCACCTTCTCCGGTGTCTGATCGGCCGTCACCACCGGAATCGGGCCGTTGCCGGCGCGCCCGACGAAGTGACGATAGGCCCACCAGCCCACCGCCGCGAACACGACCAGTACGACCAGGGCCACGACATATCTCAGCCAGTGCCGGCGCGGCGGCGCGGTGATTTCGGCAGCCTCTTCGACGTCATAAGAGGATGCTGAGCGAAGCTCCGGTGCTTGCGCTGTCGGTGCATTAGGCTGCGGCTCATAAGATGAGGGCGCTGGCGGGATATCGGTCTGAGAGGCGACGTTGTCGAGGAGATTGGGCTCCGCCGGAGGCGTTGCCTCCGCCACCGGAATCTCCTGCACCGGTGCCGGTGGCGGGGGAGTTAGCGGAAGCTCCTCGGCCGCCGGCCGCGGCATCGGCGCCGTGAACTGGGGCTCGACCCGTGCCGGGGCCGGACGTGGCGCCCCCACCTCGCCGCGAAGACGGCGCAGGGTCGCCGCAACTGCTTCCTGCAGATCTTCCGGTGCCCGCCCTTCCGCCATCACCGCATCTCCTCAACCGGTTCGACCCCGAAGATCCCGAGGCCGGAGGCGATCGTCAGCGACATGGCACGCACCATGGCGAGCCGTGCCGAGGTCAGCGCCGGGTCTTCGCTCAGCAGGAAGCGCAAGCCCGCTTCCTCCTTGCCTCTGTTCCACAGCGCATGGAAGGCGGCCGCCAAATCGTAAAGGTAGAAAGCGATCCGATGCGGCTCGTGCGCCTCGGCCGCGCTCTCCACGAGTCGCGGCCAGCCTGCCATCAATTTGATAAGAGCAAGCTCGCCTGAGTCGGTCAAGCGATGGAGATCGGGCGCAACCTGATCCATGCCGGGCAGCTCGTCAGCGGCATGGCGCAGCACCGAACGCGCCCGCGCATGCGCGTATTGGACATAGAAAACCGGATTGTCGCGCGACTGCTCCATCACCTTGGCGAGGTCGAAATCCAGCGGCGCGTCGTTCTTGCGCGTCAGCATGATGAAGCGCAGCACGCCCTTGCCCACCTCATCCACCACCTCGCGCAGGGTCACGAACGTGCCGGCGCGCTTCGACATCTTCACCGGCTGGCCGTCGCGCAGCAGCCGGACGAGCTGGCAGATCTTGATGTCGAGCGATCCCGCGCCGCCGGTGACGGCTGTCACCGCTGCGATCATGCGTTTGCAGTAGCCCGCATGATCGGCGCCCCAGATATCGATCATCACCGGCGTGCCGCGCCGGAACTTGTCGTAGTGATAGGCGATGTCGCCGGCGAAATAGGTCCAGCTCCCGTCCGACTTCTTCAGCGGCCGGTCGACATCGTCGCCGAAAGCGGTGGCGCGGAAGAGCGTCTGGGGCCGAGGCTCCCAGTCCTGTGGCGGCTTGCCCTTGGGCGGGTCGAGCGTGCCGACATAGATCAGGCCGCGATCCTCCAGGGTCTTCAGCGCCCGTTCGACGCCGCCGGCCTCGACCAGCGCGCGCTCGGAGGAGAAGACCTCCTGCTCGATGCCGAGCAGCGCCAGATCTTCGCGGATCCAGCCCATGATCATGTCGATGGCGAAGCGGCGCACGGGCACCAGCCATTCCGATTCCGGCACCGCGCGCCACTTGTCGCCGTCGCGGGCGGCCAGCGCCGCGCCGATCTCCTTCACATACTCGCCCGGATAGCCTCCCTCCGGGATCGGGCCGATCGGCTCCCCCAGCGCCTCGAGATAGCGCAGATGAGCCGAGCGGGCGAAGATATCGACCTGGGCGCCGGCATCGTTGATGTAGTACTCGCGGGTCACATCGTAGCCCGCCTTGGCCAGCAGGGAGGCGAGCGCATCGCCCACCACGGCCCCGCGGGCATGGGCGACATGCAGCGGCCCCGTCGGATTGGCCGAGACATACTCCACATTCACCCGCCGTCCCGCCCCGACCGTCGAGCTGCCGTAATCCGTGCCGGCCGCCAGCACATCGGGGATCCGCGCCTGCCAGTAGCTATCCGCCAGACGCATATTGATGAATCCCGGGCCGGCGATCTCCACGCCGGTCACATCCGGAAGCTTGGCGAGGCGGGCGGCGAGCTTCTCGGCCAGCGCCTTGGGCGCGATGCCCGCGGGCTTCGCCAGCACCATGGCGGCATTGGTCGCCATATCGCCATGGCTCGCCTCCCGCGGCGGCTCGACGGCAACCCGGGAGGTATCGAGCTCGGCGGGCAGCTCGCCCGCAACGGCGAGCCCCTCGATCTCGGCAAGGATCAGCGCATGGAACTGGGCGAAGGCATTCATGATCAGGCGTGTCCAATCAGGCGTCGATGGGCGTCGAAGGCGTAGAGGTCGGTCATGCCGGCGATATAGTCCGCCACCAGCCGCGCGCATTCCGCGGCGTTAGCAAGGCCGGCACCAGCACGCCATTCCGGCGGCAGGCGGCCGGGATCTGCGAGATAGGCATCGAACAGCTCGCGCACCACTTGCTTCGCCTCGCCGGTCGCCCGCATCACCCGCTCATGGCGGTACATGCGGGCGAATAGAAACCGCTTGAGCGCCCTCTCCTTCTCCCGCATCGCCTCCGAGAAGGCGACCACGGGCCCGCCGAGCCGGCGGACGTCATCGACCGATTGAGGCTTGGCACCGTCCAGCCGACGGCGCGTCTCCTCTATCAGGTCGCTCACCATGCGGTCAATCAGCCGGCGGACGGATTCATGGATCAGCCGCGAGAGCTCGAGACCCGGATAGCGGGCGTTCACCACCGCGACGACCTCGCCGGCCAACGGCACAGATTCGAGCTCGGTGATCTCGAAGAGGCCGGCACGCAGGCCGTCATCGATGTCGTGGTTGTTGTAGGCGATGTCGTCGGCGAGCGCGGCCACTTGGGCTTCCATTCCCGGCCAGCCGGCGAGCTCGAGATCCTGCGCCTCCGCCGAATAGCGCGCGATGCTCGCCGGCACGCCCCGGGCCTTCGCCTTGGCGCCGGCGCCCGGGCCCTCGAGCGGGCCGTTATGCTTGGCGATCGCCTCCAGGGATTCCCAGGTCAGATTGAGCCCGTCGAATTCGGCGTAGCGGCGCTCGAGCGACGTCAAGATCCGGAAGGTCTGCTCGTTGTGATCGAAGCCGCCGAAAGGCGCCATGGCCTCGTCCAGCGCCTCCTCCCCTGCATGGCCGAAGGGCGGGTGGCCGAGATCGTGGGCGAGCGCCACCGCCTCCGCCAGATCCTCGTCAAGGCCGAGGACGCGCGCGATGGAGCGGGCGATCTGCGCCACTTCGATGCTGTGGGTGAGCCGCGTGCGGTAATGATCGCCCTCGTGATGGACGAAGACCTGGGTCTTGTGCTTGAGGCGGCGGAAGGCCGTGGAATGGATGATGCGGTCCCGGTCGCGCTGGAAGACCGAGCGCATCCTGCTTTCCGCCTCCGGCCAGCGGCGGCCGCGGCTTTGCTCCGGCCGGCTGGCATAGGGGGCGAGCATCGAGATCGGTCCGGGCGGCATGGGCCCGGAAGGTATCATTGGGCCGGGGTTTGACAAACCGCGTCCCCTCCTTACATTGAGGGATATCGCTGCCCGCGAGGAACCGCGACCGTCCGGCCATGAACGAGATCAGCCCCGTCAAGGAAGTCAGCCTGAGCGCCGCCGCGGCGCGGCGCATCGCTCAGCTCATCGCCGCGGAAGGCAACCCTGCGCTCATGCTGCGCCTGGCCGTCTCCGGCGGCGGGTGCTCCGGCTTCCAGTACGGCTTCTCCTTCGACGATGCCCGGAACGAGGACGACCGGGTCTTCGAGCGCGACGGGGTCAAGCTGGTGGTGGACGAGACCTCCCTCGACCTCCTGGTCGGGGCCGAGGTGGATTTCGTCGAGGATCTCGTGGGCTCCTCCGTCCAGGTGCGCAACCCCAACGCCAGCTCCTCCTGCGGCTGCGGCAGCTCCTTCTCCGTTTGATCCGCGTCGCTTCCTGGAACGTCAACTCCGTCCGCACGCGGATCGGCCATCTGCTGGATTGGCTGCGCGAGGCCAAACCCGATATCGCGCTGTTGCAGGAATTGAAATGCCAGTCCGAGGGCTTCCCGCGGCTGGAGGTCGAGGATCTCGGCTATAACCTCGCGATCGTCGGCCAAAAGAGCTACAACGGCGTCGCCATCCTCTCCCGCCATCCGATGACCGTCGAGATCGAGCGCCTGCCGGGCTCCGTCGATGACGAGCCGGCCCGCTATGTCGAGGCCCTGGTCCAGGCCGCGGGCAAGGTGCTGCGCGTCGCCAGCATCTATGTGCCCAACGGCAATCCCTCCGCCAGCGACAAATTCCCCTACAAGCTCGCCTGGCTCGACCGGCTGCGCGAGCATGCCAAGGGGCTGCTGGCGCTCGAGGAGGTGACCGTGCTGGGCGGGGACTACAACATCTGCCCGACGGATGATGACGTCTACGATCCAATCGGCTGGCAGGACGATGCGCTCTGCCGGCCGGAGGCCCGCGCCGCCTTCCGGCGCCTCGTCAATCTCGGCTACACCGACGCCTTCCGCGCGCTCCATTCGGAGCCGCATCTCTATACCTTCTGGGACTATCAGGCCGGGCGCTGGCAGAAGGATGAGGGCCTGCGCATCGACCATCTCCTGCTCTCGCCCCAGGCTGCCGACCGCCTCACCGCCGCCGAGATCGACAAGACCCCCCGCAAGAAGGACAAGCCCTCGGACCACACCCCGGTGTGGTGCGAGCTGGCGCTGTAGAGCCCGCCCCACCTTCGTCATGGCCGGGCTTGACCCGGCCATCCACGTGGCCAATCCCGAAGACGGACGCGGCCAGTTAGCAAGCTGCTCTTTCTACCGTCATGGTCGGCGAAGGCCGACCATCCACGAGTTTGCCCGCTGCAGCTCCGCAATTGGGCTGTTCATCGAGCTTTCTGTGCCTGAGCCGCTGGAAGACGTGGATGCCCGGGACAAGCCCGGGCATGACGACATTGGGAACCCCGCCGCTCAGCCGCCGAAAGCCGGCCCCATCGGCATCAGCCTGAGCCCGGGCCGCAGGTGGCGATAGGCGAGCTTGCGGTGGTCGACCGGGTTCGGCCCATCGGCGGCGACGATGAGAACCGTCTCGGCGATGGGCTGGAAATCGGCGCGAAAATGCACCGAGCTCTTGAGGGCGAGGATCTTCATCGCCGCCGGCTCGATGTCGAGATGGCGGAACATCGCCTGGTCCGCGGCCTGCTGCTTGCGGCTGGAGACGAGGATGCGGAGATCATCAATGGCAAGCCGCGCCATGAGCCCCAGCCTCATATGATTGCCGGCATAGAACGGTCCCGTCGCCTCGAAGCGCCCGTCGCCCAGCTTCTCGACACGGAAACGCCCGGCGAGGGGGCGATGGCCCGGCAGGCGCGACATCTCGCCGATGGCAAGCTCGATCTCCGCTCCCTCTCCCGCCGCATGGGCAGCAGCCGCCGTGGCCGGATCGTAGAGCAGGCCGGCGACCGCGCCCTCGGCCTTCTGGCGCAGCAGCGCCTCGATCAGCCCCACCGTATCTGAATTTCCGCCGGCCCCGGGATTGTCCTGGGTGTCCGCCAGCACCACGGGCCGCCTGGCCGAGCCAGCGATGCGCATGGCCTCGCGCACCGCCTCGTCGGGTGCATAGATCCGGCCGGCAAAATCCGGCTCCGCCTCGGCGACCGCGGAGGCCAGATGATCGGCCGCCTTGTCGGCGGCGCGCTGGTTCTCGGCATAGGCCAGCACCGAAGGCCCGCAAGCGGGCACATCCGCCGGCGGGAATCCCGGCGCGAAGGAAAGGCTCGCGACCTCGCCCCGCTCTGAGGATCCGAGCTCGCGGAAGAGCGCGGCCGCGGGATCGACCATGGTGCATTGCCAGGTGAGCGGGATCAGAAAGGAGGGCCGACGCAGCGCCTTGGCGAGAGGACCCGTGCGCAGGATGCGGTCGAGCAGGGCTGCGGCTCGCTCGCCGGTCACCGCCATGTCCACATGCGGATAGGTGCGATAGGCGATGAGCGCCGTCGCCTGCTCGACCATGGCCGGGGAGATATTGGCATGGAAATCGAGGCTGGCGAGGATCGGCAGATCGGGGCCGACGAGGCGCCGCAGCCGTGTCAGCAGCTCACCCTCGCCGTCCGGCAGATGCGCCGCGACCATCGCGCCATGCAGGTCGAGATAGAGCGCATCGAGGGGCCGCGCGGCCGTCAGCCGTTCGATGATCTCCCCGGCGATGCGCTCATAGGCATCCTCGGTCACCGGGCCGGAGGGCGTGGCGGAGCACCACAGCAGCGGCAGGATGTCGTGGCCCCGCCGCTTGGCCGCGGTGATGAAGCCGGCCGCCGGCAGATTGATCCCCGCCAGCGCCTCGAACATATCCCTCCCGCGCTGGAGCGCCGGCCAGCCATCGGCCTGCTCGAAATCGCGATATGTCGCCGGCAGCGGCGCAAAGGTATTGGTCTCGTGCTGAAAGCCGGCAACGGCGATGCGGGCCATGACTCAGAGCTCGATCAGGCGGTCGGGCAGATGATTGCGATTGTCGGCGCCGGCGGGAAAGTGGCGCGCCAGCAGGGCGCCGAGATCGCGGATCGCCGCCTCCAGCGCCGTGGCGACGGCCCCCTGCCCGGCCGTACCGCTGAAGCTGGCGACGATCTTCTGCCATTCGGCGCTGCCCGCGAGGCGATCGATGCCGTGATCCGCCACGATCTCCATTTGATGCTCGGCCAGCGCCACCAGGAGCAGCACGCCGTTATGCTGCGGCAGGCTCGCCAGGCCGCGCTCCATGAACAGGAGATGGGCCAGCCGGCGCGCCTTGACCTCGCGCGCCTTGCGCGGCGCCAGCCGCACCGAGAGCGGCGTCAGCTCCAGCACCGCATAGACGACGGCGAAGGCAACGCATTGGGCCGCCAGAGAGAGCAGAAGCGAAGCCCAGGGCTCGATGAGGAGAACCACGACCGCCGCGGCGAAGGCGGCGAGGAGCCCGCCGGTCAGGCTCACGACGTGATAGCGGTCGGCGCGGGAGGCGACCACGGCGACGAACTCGGCGGTCGTCCCCTTCTCGGCCGCGGCGATCGTGGCCTCCACGCCCCTGCGCTCGGATTCCGAGAGCCTGTGCATCACCACCGCCCCGAGGCGCCGCCGCCGCCGAAGGAGCCGCCGCCGCCGGAGAAGCCACCGCCCGAGAAGCCGCCGGACGAGCCGCCGCCACGGCCGATGCCGCCGCCGAAGCCGCCATAGGGATAGTAGCCGCCCCAGACGCCACGCCGGCGGCGCAGGTTCATGATGAAAATGAACAAGAGGAAGATGAAGAACACACCCGCGAAGGGCAGGCCGTCCCCGCTGGACTGGCTCTCCGGCGGCGCAACCGCAGCGCCGCCCTCCACCTTGCCGCCGAGATCCGTGATGATGGCCTGCACGCCGGCTTCGATGCCCTCAGCCATCTGGCCGCTACGGAAATAGGGGATGATGACCCGGCGGATGATGTCGTTGGCGGTGGCGTCGGGGAGGTCGCCCTCGAGGCCATAGCCGACCTCGATCCGTAGCGCCCGGTCCTTGGGCGCCACCAGCAGGATGGCGCCATTGTCCTTGCCCTTCTGTCCGAGCTGCCAGCCGCGCCCCAGCGCAAGGCCCCAATCCTCGATCGTGTAGCCCTGGAGGTCCGGCAGGGTGACGACGACGAGCTGGATGCCCTTCTGCCGCTCGAAGCTCGCGAGCTCCGCCGTGATGCGCTCGCTCGCGCCCTGGTCGAGGAGGTGCGCCAGATCGACCACCCGGCCGGTCAGCGGCGGGACCGGCGGATCGGCTTGGACGGCGATGGGAAGAAGAAGGGCGATAAGGAGGACGAAGGAAGCCACGAGAGCAAGAACGCGTGCTCCGCGCCCCTTTTCCCCCTCGCCCCTAGAACGGGGGAGAGGGTCGGGGTGAAAGGGTGTCGCCAATGGCATGCCCTGCGATACTCGAAAAGGCCGCAAGCTCAATTGAAGTTCACCGTCGGAGCCGTCAGCGCCTTCTCGTCGGCGGTGAACTGGGCCATCTCATTGTAGCTGGAATAGAGCAGCATCGCCCAGATGCGGCCCGGGAAGGTCACGAGCTCGGTATTGTATTTCTGGACCGCCTGGATGTAGTCGCGCCGCGCCACCGCGATGCGGTTCTCGGTCCCTTCGAGCTGGGCCTGCAGGGTCTGGAAATTGGCGTTCGCTTTCAGCTCGGGATACTGCTCGACCACCACCATCAGCCGCGAGAGGGCCGAGGTCAGCGCCCCCTGGTTCTGCTGGAAGGTTTGGAAGGCCTGCTGGTTGGTCAGGATATCCGGCGGCAGCTGCATCTGCCCGACTTTGGCGCGCGCTTCGACGACAGCTTCCAGGGTCTTGCTCTCGAAATTGGCCGCGCCCTTCACAGTGGCGACCAGATTGGGCACCAGATCGGCGCGGCGCTGGTACTGGTTCAGCACCTGCGCCCAGGCGGCCTTTGCCGCCTCGGAATAGCTTGGGATGTTGTTGACCCCGCAGCCGGTCAGCGGCAGCACGACGCAGAGCAACAGCAGGAAGCCCCGAAGCAGCCCTGGGAAGGCGCGCCGCTCCCCACCCCCTCCCCCCTCGTGGGGGAGGGCTGGGGTGGGGGGCGCATCAGACGCGATGCCGGCCGATGCTGCGTTAGATATCCGCATAAACATGGGTCTCCCCCTTGCCGCCGGGATGAGTGACGGCCCCCTTCTCCGCATCCCCGACGGTCTGAGCATAGCGCCAGAGGGCGCCCGACTGATAGTCATGGCGCCGCGGCTTCCAGGCCTTGCGGCGCTCGGCGAGCTCGGCATCGGTGAGGTCGACGCTGAGCGTCCCCTTCTCGGCGTCGAGGCGGATGATATCGCCATCCCGGATCAGGCCGATCGGCCCGCCCACCGCCGCCTCCGGCCCGACATGGCCGACGCAGAAGCCGCGGGTGGCACCGGAGAAGCGACCGTCGGTGATGAGGGCCACCTTGTCGCCCATGCCCTGGCCGTAGATGGCAGCGGTCGTCGCCAGCATCTCGCGCATGCCGGGGCCGCCGCGCGGACCTTCGTAGCGGATCACCAGCACCTCGCCTTCCTTGTAATTGTGGTCGCGCACCGCCGCGAAGGCGTCCTCCTCGCAATCGAAGCAGTGGGCGGGGCCGCGGAAGGTAAGGTTATGCATGCCGGCGACCTTCACGATCGCGCCTTGGGGCGCCAGATTGCCGGTCAGGCCGACGACACCGCCGGTGGACGAGATCGGCTTGTCGGTGGTGCGGATCACATCCTGATTGGTCGGGAAGGCGATGCTCTTCAGGTTCTCGGCGATGGTCTTGCCGGTGACGGTCAGGCAGTCACCATGGAGATATCCTCCCTCCAGTAGCGCCTTCATCAGCACCGGCACGCCGCCGACCTCGTACATGTCCTTGGCCACGTAGCGTCCGCCCGGCTTGAGGTCGGCGATATAGGGCGTCTTGCGGAAGATCTCGCAGACATCGTGGAGATCGAATTCGATGCCCGCCTCATGGGCGATGGCCGGTAGATGCAACCCGCCATTGGTCGAGCCGCCGGTGGCCGCGACCACCATGGCCGCATTCTCCAGCGCCATGCGGGTGACAATGTCGCGCGGCCGGAGGTTGGAGCGAAGCAGCGCCATCACCGCCTGGCCCGAGGCCTCGGCATAGGCATCGCGGCTCTCATAGGGCGCCGGTGCTCCGGCCGAGCCCGGCAGCGCCAGGCCGATCGCCTCGGAGACGCAGGCCATGGTGTTGGCGGTGAACTGCCCGCCGCAGGAGCCCGCCGAGGGACAGGCGACGCACTCCAGCTCGTGCAGATCCTCATCGCTGATCTTGCCGCTGGAATGGGCGCCGACGGCCTCGAACACGTCCTGCACGGTCACGTCCTTGCCGCGGAAGCGCCCGGGCAGGATCGAGCCGCCATACATGAAGACCGAGGGGATGTTGAGCCGCACCATGGCCATCATCAGCCCGGGCAGCGACTTGTCGCAGCCGGCGAGGCCGACAAGGGCGTCATAGCAATGGCCGCGCACGGTGAGCTCGGTGGAATCGGCGATCACCTCGCGGCTGACCAGGGAGGATTTCATCCCGGCATGGCCCATGGCGATGCCGTCGGTCACGGTGATGGTGGTGAATTCCCGCGGCGTGCCGGAGGCCGCCTTGACGCCCTTCTTCACCGCCTGGGCCTGGCGGCCCAGCGCGATGTTGCAAGGTGCGGCCTCGTTCCAGGTGGTGACCACGCCGACGAAGGGCTGGGCGATCTCCTGCTCGGTCATGCCCATGGCGTAGTAATAGGAGCGGTGCGGCGCGCTGGCCGGCCCGACCGAGACATGGCGGCTCGGCAGCTTGGATTTGTCAGATTGGCTCATGGGAGCCTCCTCCCCGGAAATGACCCCGAAACTGCAGCGAAAATAGCCGGCCCGCCGGACCGCTTCCAATGCATTATCGGCAGAGGGCTATCCGGTGAGAGCCGAACCCTTGGCACTCGAAGCTATGCCGCACACAAAAGCGGCTGGCGCAGCCTACATCTCCCTCCCCCCTTGCGGGGGAGGATTGAGGTGGGGGGCGATGCCGGGCGCGGAGCTCCAGACAACCAAACCTGTAGCCCCACCCCCAGCCCGGCCCGCCCCCGTCGAGGGGGCGGGGGGAAGGGATGATCGCGTCATCCAATCCGCAACTTCCGTAGCGCGCCCGCAGGATGCGCAGGCCACGCTGCGGACCGGCTCCTGCAGCAGGAAGATCTCCGGCTTCGGCGTCATGTCGGTGATGAAGAAATCGAAGCTCACCGCCTTGTCCGGCTCGACCTTGCCCTGGTCGCAGTCGATGGCGTCATAGGGCTCGTCCGTCTCCTGGACATGGTGGAAATTGCTGGAGACGACCGCGGGCTTCTTCGCCCAGCCCTGGGCGAAGGAGAGCCCGTCGCCATAGGTGCTGGGGCTGTCGGGCGTCGTGCGCAGCTCCAACCGGTATTCGTTCCAGGACGCATCGGTATGGTTGATGACCATCTTGGTGATGGCCATGCCCATGACATGCTGGGATCCGATCCGGTTGCCGAAATTCTCGTTGAAGCCGCGGATGACCAGGATGGGGGCACCTCCCGTGACCTCCTCGACGATGATGAAGGGATCGCTCAGCGTGCCGGTGCCGGTGACCTTGAGAATGGTGAAATCGCCGCGCTCGTCGCTGAAGGTGATGCCCTCCACCGTCACCGGCGCCGCGGCGGCCGGCCGAAGCCCCGCAAGCTGCGCGAGAGCGAGCAGCGCCAAGCCCGCGGTCCAGCACCGCAAGGCCGGCGCCGGTCTCAAAGGGAGCTGAGCCGGTCCAGCGCACCGGCGAGCTTGGCGATCAGCGCCTTCATCTCGGCGAGCTTCTCGCGCTGATCCTCCACCACCTCCGGGGCGGCCTTGACGACGAAGGCCTCGTTGCCGAGCTTCTTCTCGATCTTCGCCGCCTCGCTTTTCGCGCGCTCGATCTCCTTGGTGAGGCGCACCCGCTCGCGTTCGACATCCACATGACCGGCGAGCACCAGCAGGACCGTCGCCCCCTCGACGACGAGCTGGACCGAACCCTTGGCCTCGGCCTCGAATTCGATCGTCGAGAGTCGTGCCAGACGCCGGATCAGCTCGCCATGCGCCTCGAGCCGCTCCTTCGCGATCCGGCTCGGCTCGCGCACCACCACCGGCACCATCGCGCCCGGCGGCACGTTCATCTCCGAGCGCAGGCCCCGGATCTCCGAGACCAGCTTGATGACCCAGTCGAGATCGGCCGTGGCGATGCTGTCGACCATGGCCGGCGAATAGCTGGGCCAGGGCGCGGTGATCAGCGGCTCCTTGCCTCCCAGCACCTCCTGCCACAGCTCCTCGGTGATGAAGGGCATGAAGGGATGCAGCAGATGCAAAAGCTGCCCCAGCGCCCAGGCGACCGCGGCCTGTGTCTCCTTGGCCGCTTCCCCCTCTTCGCCCCCGGCATCCGCCTTTGCGATGATCGGCTTGGCCAGCTCCAGATACCAGTCGCAGAATTCGCCCCAGACGCCGTGATAGAGCGCATGGGCGGCCTCGTTGTACTTGTAGTCGGCGAGCGCCGTCTCGACCCGGGCCGCGAGCTCGACGATCCGCCCCACGGCCCAACGGTTGACCTGCTGGCGGCAGGCTGCCGGATCGAAGGCGGGATCGAGGATGCAGCCATTGACCTGGCAGAAGCGCGCGGCGTTCCAGAGCTTGGTGGCGAAGTTGCGATAGCCAGCGACCCGGCTCTCGGCGAGCTTCACGTCGCGGCCGGGCGCGGCCAGCGCCGCCAGGGTGAAGCGCAGCGCATCGCAGCCATATTTGTTGATCAGCTCCAGGGGATCGATGATGTTCCCCTTGGCCTTCGACATCTTCTGGCCATGCTCGTCGCGCACCAGGGCATGGATGTAGACGGTGCGGAAGGGCACCTCGCCCATGAAATGCATCCCCATCATCATCATCCGGGCGACCCAGAAGAAGATGATGTCGAAGCCGGTCACAAGCACATCACCCGGATAGTAGCGGGCCAGCTCCGGCGTCTTCTCCGGCCAGCCGAGGGTCGAGAAGGGCCAGAGCCCCGAAGAGAACCAGGTGTCGAGCACATCCTCGTCGCGCCGCAGCTCGACATCCTTGCCGTAATGTTTCTTCGCCGCGGCCGCGGCCTCCGCCTCCTCCATGGCGACGAAGACCTCGCCATCGGGCCCGTACCAGGCGGGGATCTGATGGCCCCACCAGAGCTGGCGCGAGATGCACCAGGGCTGGATGTTGCGCATCCACTGGAAGTAGGTGGCCGTCCACTGCTCGGGCACGAAGACGGTCTGGCCCTTCTCCACTGCGGCGATGGCGGGCTCGGCGAGCTTGCCGGCGTTGACGTACCATTGGTCGGTCAGCCAGGGCTCGATGACCACATCCGAGCGGTCGCCATGGGGGACCGTCAGGCTGTGGGCCTCGACCTTCTCGATGAGGCCGGCCGCCTCCAGATCCTCGACCACTTTCTTGCGGGCGGCCTCGCGGGAGAGGCCGCGATAGGGGGCCGGCACATTGTCGTTGAGGCGCGCATCGGCGTCGAAGATGTTGATCATCTCCAGCCCGTGGCGCCGGCCGACCTCGAAATCGTTGAAGTCATGGGCCGGCGTGATCTTGACCGCGCCGCTGCCCGTCGCGGGATCGGCATACTCATCGGCGATGATGGGGATGAGCCGGCCCACCAGCGGCAGGCGGACCTGCTTACCGACCAGGGCCTTGTAGCGCTCGTCCTCGGGATGGACCGCGACGGCGGTATCGCCCAGCATCGTCTCGGGCCGGGTGGTGGCGACCACGATGGTGCGGCCGGGCTCGCTCTCGATGGGATAGCGGAAATGCCAGAGATGGCCCTTGATCTCCCGCGCATCGACCTCGAGGTCGGAGATCGCCGTGTGCAGCTTCGGGTCCCAGTTCACCAGCCGCTTGTCGCGATAGATCAGGCCCTGGCGGTAGAGATCGACGAAGACCTTGCGGACGGCGTGGCTCAGGCCCGCGTCCATGGTGAACCGCTCGCGCGGCCAGTCCGCCGAGGCGCCGAGCCGGCGCAGCTGGCGGATGATCGTGCCGCCGGAATGTTCCTTCCACTCCCAGACCTTCTCGAGAAAGGCGGCGCGTCCGATGGTCTTGGCGTTGGTTCCGGGGCCGGAGCGCGCCAGCACGATGCCCTGGCCGGCGAGCTGGCGCTCGACCACCGATTGGGTGGCGATGCCGGCATGGTCCGTGCCGGGCTGCCAGAGCACATCGCGCCCGCGCATGCGCTCATAGCGCACCAGGACATCCTGCAGGGTGAAGGTGAGCGCATGACCCATATGCAGGCTGCCGGTCACGTTCGGCGGCGGCATCATGATGGTGAAGGGGATCGCGGCCGATTCCGGATGAGCGGCGAAATAGCCGCCCTTCTCCCAGCGCGCGTAATGCCGGGCCTCGACCTCGGCCGGGTTGAATGTCTTCTCGAGCATGCAGGCTTGTTTAAGGGGCGGACCTCACCCTGGCAAGCACGGAGCCGTTCTTAGGGCTCACTGTGCTCAGATTCCGATTTTCGGCTGATGCGGTCGATCTCCTCCTGCACCCGGCGCTCGACGATCTCCTGCAGATTCCGATCGAGCCACGCGCGGAGCATAGGCTCCAGCGCTTCGCGCACCACCTCCTCCAGCGTCCGGCCGGAGCGGGCCGTCGCCGGCGGGGCCGGCGGCGGAGCGGCAGGTCCCGGTACTGCTCGCGGCGCAGCATCGGAGGCGGGCGAGGCTGGCGGGGCCACCGCCGCAGGGGCAGCCGGCGCGGGAGCGGCGGCGGGCGGGATGACCGGATGAGGTACCGGGCGAATCCAGCGCGGGGCGCTCGGCGGCGGAGGAGTCGGCTTGCTGGGAGACGCCGGCACCTCTGCGGCCACTGGCCGGGTCAGCAGCAGCGGCTCCTCCACGGCGATGACCTCGCCCTGACCCGCCTCTCCGGGTGCGAGCATCAGGACCGAGCCGCCTTCGGGAAGCGCCCGGGTCAAGACCAGCGGGGCGCTGCTGGGCTCGGTTTCGGAAGCGGCGGGCGGCGGCGGGATCTCGGCCGGCTCGGCCTCCTCGGTGCGCCCGTTATCGGCGATGATCCGTCGGATGGAGGCCAGGATATCCTCCATCGACGGTTCTCCTGGCGCGCGTGGCTGGCTCATGGCGCGTCCTTCCCATCCCGGCATCGTCCGGGCCAGTTAAAATAGCATAAACATCTGCTTGGCGTAGAACTCTGAGCTAGAAGACGAAGCCCTGCTGGCGCCGGAATTCGGCCAGGGCAGGCACGGCCGCATCGAAATAGGGCCGATGGGAGATGACCTTCTGCCGCTCCATGAAGAGGGTCGCCCGGCCGACGCCCCCCGTCGCGACGACGGCCACCAGTCTTCCCCCATCAGCCATCTGGCCGAAGAGGGCTTGGGGAATCTCCTCCACGGAGCCTTCGATCAGGATGAGATCATAGGGCGCGCTGCCGGCCCATCCCTGGGCCAGCGGGCCGGTGACCTGGACCACATTGTGGATTGCGAGCTGTGCGAGCTGATCCTTGCCGCGGGCGGCGAGCCCGACATCGCTCTCCAGCGCCACGATGCTGGCAACGAGATGGGCGAGCACCGCCGCGCCATAGCCCAGCCCCGAGCCGATGACCAGCGCCCGGTCCTCCGGCTTCGGCTCGGCGAGCTGGACCAGGCGGGCGAAGACCATGGGCTCCATGAGAAAGCGCCCGGGCGCCAGCGGGATATCATCGTCCAGATAGGCGGCGAAGGCGCGATCGGCGGGCAGAAAGCGCTCCCGCGGAACGGAGGACAGCGCCGCCAGCAGGCCAGGATGCGTGACCTTGTTGGTGCGGATCTGGCTGTCGACCATGTTCCGGCGGGCGGCTTCGTAGTCCATCCTGCTCTCCTCGGCCCCATCGCGGTTTCGGCGGCGGCATCATAGTCAACCGCCCGTCCCGGTAAAGCGCGCCGTGCCATCGCGAACGCCATTCTCGACCCGATCCTCGGCAATTGACACCTCGCCGGCCAGAGGCCAGCTTCTGCCGAGATGTTCCACGACCCTGGAGGCCTACCCTTGCGCAAGCGCTTTCGCGGCACGGCCAGCTACATCACCTCGCGCGACCTCGAGGTCGCCGTCGATGCCGCGATCACCCTGCAGCGGCCCCTCCTGGTCAAGGGCGAGCCGGGGACCGGCAAGACCATGCTCGCCTTCGAGATCGCCGCGGCAATGGGCATGCCGCTCATCCAATGGCATATCAAATCGACGACCAAGGCTCAGCAGGGGCTCTATGAATATGACGCCGTCTCGCGGCTGCGCGACGGCCAGCTGGGTGATCCCAGGGTCCACGACATCGCCAACTACATCGTCCGGGGCAAGCTGTGGGATGCCTTCGAGGCGCCGGATCCGGTGGTGCTCCTGATCGACGAGGTCGACAAGGCGGATATCGAGTTTCCCAACGACCTGCTGCTCGAGCTCGACCGCATGGAGTTCTTCGTCTACGAGACGCGCAAGACGGTGGTCGCCCACCACCGCCCGGTGGTGATCATCACCTCCAACAACGAGAAGGAGCTGCCGGACGCCTTCCTGCGCCGCTGCTTCTTCCACTACATCCGCTTTCCCGATCCCGAGACCATGGACCGGATCGTCGCCTCCCATCTGCCGGACATCCGCAAGGACCTCGCCCGCGAAGCCCTCAAGCTCTTCTACGAGATCCGCGAGGTGCCCGGGCTGAAGAAGAAGCCCGCCACCTCGGAGCTGATCGACTGGCTGAAGCTCTTGATGGCCGACGAGATCCCGGTGACGGCGCTTCGCTCCAACGACCCCAAGATCGTGATCCCGCCCCTCCACGGTGCGCTTCTGAAGAACGAGCAGGACGTCCACCTCTTCGAGCGCCTGGCCTTCCTACACCGCCGGGGACAGGCTTAGGCAGAATGGTCCTTCCTCGCCACTCTCTCCTGCCTTCATCCCCGCGAAAGCGGGGATCCGGGGCAACCGGCACGGTGCCGCAACCCTGGATTCCCGCTTTCGCGGGAATGGCGGATGAGCGTGGTGCGGCGCCGCGCCTCGCGGGGGAAAGCTAATGTTCGCCGGCTTCATCGCCCAGCTCCGCGCCGCAGGCGTCCCCGCCTCGCTCACCGAATACCTGACCCTGCTGCGCGCCCTGCGGGCGGGCTGCGCCGAGCACAGCGTCGAGAGCTTCTATTTCCTCGCCCGCTCGGCCCTGGTGAAGGACGAGCGGCTGATCGACCGCTTCGATCGCGTCTTCGCCCATTTCTTCCGGGGGCTCGGCAGCATCGATGCCGACATGATCACCGAGCTGCCGGCGGAATGGCTGAAGAAACTGGCCGAGCGCCTGCTGACACCCGAGGAGATGGCCGCGGTCGAAGCGCTGGGCGGCTGGGACAAGCTGATGGAGACCCTGCGCCAGCGCCTGGCCGAGCAGAAGGGGC
>DATFRE010000124.1:0-12223 GCA_035263545.1 Dongiaceae bacterium | reverse complement strand
TTCCCCGGCCTCCCGCCATCGCCCGCGGCGCTCTCGGGAAACCGTGGCAGATATTACCATACCTCGCAACCGGTCACCGCCCCGGCCCAGAATCGGCGCTTTTCCGGGCTCATCACCTGCACCAAGTGCGCCAGCTCGATCGACCGCCTGTGACTGGTAGGGTAGCGACCCCTTCGTGGCCTGCGACGTTGTCATCGGCATCTGCGGCGGGCGAGTTCGAATCCAACAAGGCGGCTACGGAGTTAACCTGCTGAGGACATGGGCCAATTTTGATGGCTGCCCTTCCTGAACACATATCGAACCATGTGCGCTGTCCCCGACCCAGGATTTCGACAGGTTCTGATCGGGATTTCG
Source organism: Dongiaceae bacterium (assembly GCA_035263545.1). Lineage (GTDB taxonomy): Bacteria > Pseudomonadota > Alphaproteobacteria > Dongiales > Dongiaceae > DASXQK01. The sequence goes on along the minus strand of DATFRE010000124.1, from coordinate 11,869 downwards.
GATCTGCGGCCAAGTTCGGTGCGTCCCCAGGGCCTGGCGAAGGCGGACGGCGATAGGACGCGAAGCCGGGTTCCGAGGTGGTGGAGTAGCCAGCCGGAGAGCTGCTGCTGTGCCCTCTCAGCCCCGCTCCAGGCGGGGCTTTTCTTTGGACGGTAACCGGTTATGCACCCAGCAAGTCACTTTGGGGCGGGGAACTTCCATGAAGCCACTTGAGATCGCCGTCAGGCTTGGCGGCAAGGTGCATTCGGGCGCGTACACCGTGGGGGACGCGATCGTCAGGGTTGTCTACAAGGGGAAATCGAAGGCGACGCAGGTAGGAGGATCCTCACCTGAAACGATCGCCGGCATGCTGCTCCGGGAGTTGGTCTGGGAAAGTCGCCACCACTAGAACGTCTTGCCGGCGAAATCTTTTCCTCGGCGCCTACCGCGAGCCGCCGGCTTGCGCCTTGAGGTTGTGGCCGCGCAGTCGCACAGTTATGCAATCGACACATTTGGGGGATTCCCATGCAGAGCGAAAAGAGCATGGGCTACATTACGGCCGCGATTCTCGTCCTGGCGATTATATTGGGCTTCCACTACAACTGAAGGCTCGCTCCGGCAGGGCTTTCTCTTCAGCCCGCAACCTACAGGGCGGCCTGCTATCCTGCAGCAATGGATGAGAAGTCCCGCGAGGCGTGGGAGGTGTCGCTCGCCTTCCTCCAGGACCACCGCAAGATGGCGACCGTCGGCGCCCACTGCGGCTGCGGCCACACACCGCCTGTGATCATTGACGCAGCAATGCTTTCCTGGATCATCATCGCGCGGATTTGAGCGTCGCTGAGAGACTCCGCTTGGACCGCCTGGACAACCACCATTGCGGCGACGGCGGCGAAGACCCTTGAAAGTGGTCTCATATCTCCCCCGCTTAGGCCGGCCAGAGCACTCTACTGATGCCGGTTCTTCTCGCACGCTTCATCGATGTTGCCCGGAAGCAGCGAGCGAATCCGGCGGCCGAATCGCTGCATTCTAAGCTGCTCCAGCAAATCGTCCCCGGTTAATCTGCTCCCGAGCGTCGGCAATAAGCTGGTCTGCGTGGTCAGCCACTGCCTGGCGGTGCAGCAGCACTATGCGATAGTCGTTGGACATGCCCCATCCCGGCGGCGTTCCGCCCACCTTGAGATAGATCAACCGCTCGAAGTGCGGCTCGCGGGACGTGGTGCCGTTCGCGATCGGGCGGTAGGGACTCCAGCGGGGCAATAGCCGGTGAGGAGCGGGAGTTGGGGCCGTGCGAGACGGTGCATTGATTCTGTTTCAGTCATGGACACTATAATGAGAACTCGGATCAGACGGGAGGCCGCCAGGTGGCAAAGAAGACTAAGCGTGCCTCGAGCAAGGCGAAGGCAGCCCCCAAAGAGTTGACCCTCCCACTTGAGAAGCCGGGTGAAATCGTAGTGGATGCCGCCCGGCGTCTCTGGTTGTCAGCCCACAGTTTGGTCACCTCTCCGGGCGCGACTCACCGGAAATCCAGGCGCGAGGAAAAGGCCTCTCGCCCGAGAGGAAGCTAAGCTTTGGTCGATCAATGTGGCACCGGGCTATATGCCGTTGGCGCGCCGACCTTCTGCTAGAGGAGGGCGATGCCGAGATCGGGGCTGTGTGGCGACCGATTGTTGGGGCAATTCAGGAGCTGCAGCGGAAGCGGGGGCCGGGCGAGGCGGTGAACTGAGCGCCTAACAAGTTGGGCCCCTGCCCGATCGCCTCCAGAGTTGCCACGGTGGGTAGCACTCCGAATGGTGTGCCCGACCGAAGGTGGCCAAACGGGCCGCGCCGTGTCGGGACGATCGTGGTACCCGCGGCGGGCACCCTTGCTTCTGTGACCTCGGTTCACCAGGCCTTTCGGCCCAATAGACCAATCCTTCTCAGGTGCCAAAATGGAGCCCAAATTCTGCCCGGTGAGTGCCCTGTGAGTGCCCGAGCCCTTTTGCTGGCCAGCTCGATCTTGGTAAGTCTCTGATGTATCTCAATATTGAAAAACTAGAACAGCTGATAAGTCATCGGCTGGTTCTGGGGGACCGTCGAAACATAGTAGAGGACCAGCATGGCGAGGACATAGAGGGCCAATAGCCACAGGAGCCACCGGCGGTTGCGCGCCCACCAGGATCTGTTCGCTGTCCTGCCCTTGTCGGTCACCCATTCCTCCCGCAGTCGAGTCTCGTCAGATGATGCCCCGCCAGCATGCCACGCCATCGCGGCGAATGTCGATCACGGGGCCATCAGCTGGCTTGGCCCATCATGCGATGGGCGAGGAGGAAGTCGAGCACCACCCGGGCGAAGATCGCCTGGGCGCGGGCATTCGGATGAGGGTCGATCTTCAGGATGGTCAGATCCGAGAAGTTCTCGTTCCGGAAGGCGGGAAAGGTATCGATCACGCAGGCATCCTTCTGCTCGACCTCCATCCGCAGCCGCGCGGTCTCCGCTTCGCGCCGGTTGTCGTGCTGCAGGATGACGAAGCAGAGCGGCCTGTGGTGATCGGCGGCGAAGCTTCGGAACTCGGCGAGAGTCTGCTTGAACACGGCGGAGGCTTCGACCGGGGGAAGGAAGTCGCCCGATCCCTGATCCTGGAGATAGCCGAAGAGGCTCTCGAGGGCGAAGCTGTGCCAGAAGGGATGGCTCCGGCCCTGGGTCACGAAGCTGCGATGATAGGCTTCGTCGATCCGGAAGATCCGCGCGCTATTCAGCGTCATGTCGACGAGGATGAGGTCCGGGTCATAAGCCATCGCGCGGAGCTTGAGGACGGCCAGGAGCTGGCGGGGGTCGTAGCCGCCGACGGAGAAGTTGATGACCTCGTAATGGCGGCCATCCTTCAAGGCGTTGAGCCGGTCCTCGAGCACCTGCTGCCAGGACTGCTCGAGGGGGACGCCCGTCGGCATGGAATAGGATGAGCCGAGGAGGACGATCCGGAAGGTATCGGGCGGTTTCGCCTTCGCGTAGTCCAAGTCGGCAAGACCTGCCGCATTGGTCCTGAGCCGCGCCAGCTTGAACCAGCTGTCCTGATTGGGGATCAGCTCGTAAACGATGTCGGGATCGGCAGAGGCCTGCAGAATGCCCGCCCGCCCGATCTCCGTGACGCTGTCGACCCGTTCGATGCTGAAGGCGGCGAAGCCGAAGAGATAGACGCGATAGCTGATCTCGATCAGGAGCGCGGTGAGGCAAAGCAGACCCGCGGCGAAGAGAATACGGCGTGCGAGGGTCTTCATCTCCGGCATGGCGGCAGCATAGCGTGGAACGGCCGCCCTTCGAAACCGGGCTGGCCGCGATCGCGCCGGCTGGATTAACCTCTGCTCCGGCTCGGGCATCGACTCGGCGCAAGGGGGCAAGCCAGGTTGTATATCTTTTTCACCCCGGCTTTGGAGACGCTTTTCATCCACTTCGTGGTCGTCGCCATCATCGCGGTGCGCGTGATCATGATGCGGCCGGCCACAGGGGTGGCGCTGGCCTGGCTCCTCCTTGCCGCCATGGTGCCGCTGCTGGGCGCCCTCATCTACCTCCTGATCGGGGAGCGCCGGATCGGTGCCCAGCGCGAGCAAGGGATCAAGGCCTTGCGCATGGACTACCGCTCGATCGCCGAGGCCGAGACGCGGGCGAAGCTGACGGATGTGGACTGGTCGCGCCACACTCCGGCGGCAGAGGGCCTGGACCGGCTCGGCCGCCGGATCGCAGGGAGCCCGACCGTCCGCGGCAGCCGCCTCGAGATCCGCAGCGACGCCGTGGAGATGCTCAAGGCCATCGCCCGGGAAATCGATCAGGCGAAGACCAGCGTGCTGATGGAATTCTACATCTGGAGCGAAGGCGGGGCGGCCGATGAGGTGCTGGAGGCCACCATCCGCGCGGCGCGGCGGGGTGTCGCCTGCCGCCTGCTGCTGGATGCCGTCGGCAGCCGTCCCTGGTGGAACGGCGAGCAGCCGGCGCGCCTGCGCGAAGCCGGCGTCCTGCTGCAGCCCGCACTTCCCGTCGGCTTCCTGCGCAGCGTGATCGAGCGCTCCGATCTCAGGATGCATCGCAAGATCGTCGTGATCGACGGCGAGGTGGCCTGGACGGGAAGCATGAACCTCGTCGACCCGCGCTTCTTCAAGCAGGATGCGGGCGTCGGCGAATGGGTCGATGCCATGGTCCGGATCCGGGGTGCGGCGGTCGCCATGCTCTCCGGCACCATGCTCGGCGATTGGGTGCTGGAGACCGGCGAGCCCGCGGCCGATCTGCTGCGCGTGCTCTGCCATGATCCGGCGCGATCCGAGGGACCGGCGGATGTCCAGGTCATCCCCTCGGGCCCGGCGGAGACCGGCGACGGGCTGCTACAGATGCTGCTGACCCTGATCGGCGCCGCGGAGCGCGAGCTCGTGCTGACGACGCCCTATCTGGTGCCGGACGATTCGATGCTGCGGGCGCTGCGCAGCGCCGCGGGGCGCGGCGTCAAGGTCTCGATGATTGTGCCGGAGAAGGTGGATTCCTTCCTCATCCGCTACGCCAGCCGGTCCTATTACGACAGCCTGCTGGAGATGGGGGTGCAGATCCATCTCTACCGCGGCGGCCTCCTGCATACGAAGTCGATCATGGTCGACGGCGCCCTCTCGATGTTCGGCACCGTGAACCTCGATATGCGCAGCCTCTGGCTCAATTACGAGGTCGCACTCTTCGTCTACGACCAGGCCTTCGCCGCTGATCTGAAGGCGCTGCAGCAGCGCTATCTCGAGGGATCCGATCGCATCGATCCGGCGGCTTGGCGCGCCCGCGCCTTCGCGCCGCGCTTTCTCGAGAACGCGCTCCGTCTGGCGAGCCCGCTGCTCTAGCTCGCGGTCTCAGCGCAAAAAGAGCCACAAGGTCAAGGATGTGCCGATCAGAATGATGGCACCGCGCAGGAGCTTTTCCGGCGCGCGCAGCAGGAGCCAGCCGCCGGTAAAGCCGCCGGCGACGGAGCCCAGCGCCATGGCGAGCGCGCCCGGCCAGCGGACATCGCCGGAGAAGCAGAAGACGATGAAGGCCGAGCTGTTCATCACCGTCGCCAGCAGGTTCTTCGTCGTGGCGGCCATGCGGATGGCCTGGCCGGCAAGCGTGAGGGCGGCCAGCATGAGGAAGCCGATCCCGCCGCCGAAATAGCCGCCATAGACGGCAATGGCGCTCTGGATCGCGGCGAGGATCCTGGGCGAGAGATGCGCATCCGCGGGCAGGCGCCGGCGGATCGGCTGGCCGAAGGCGAAGACGAGGGTCGCGAAGAGCACCAGCCACGGGACCAGCCGGGCGAAGAAGGCCGCCGGGGTGGCGAGCAGCAGCAACGCGCCGGCGGCACCGCCGGCGAGGCTGATGGTGATGAGGGCGGCGAGCGTCAGGCCCGGCACGCCGCCGGCGGCGCGCCGCCCCGACCAGCAAATGGCGACCTGTCCGGGAAAGAGCGCGATGGTCGAGGTGATGTTCGCGGCGCGCGGATCGAGGCCGGCGAAGAGCAAAGCGGGAAAGGTGATGAAGGAGCCCCCGCCGGCAAGGGCGTTCTGCATCCCGGCCCAGAATCCGGCGGCGCTAAGCAGAAGAAGGATCATGCGCCGGCGAGAGTAGAGGGATTGCGGCTGCTCGGGAATTGCTCTCGCCGCGAGAGGTCGCGATCAGCCCCGCCGCAGCGCGGCGATCCTGCTCTCCTGTTCCTCCGCCACGGGATAGAGGCTGCGGAGCGGGGGAGGGAGACTTTCTTCCCAGCGTCTGAAATCGGCGATCATGCGGCCTTCCTCCAGCAGCGGCAGCCCGGCCATGGGCGGCAGGACGCGCCGCCAGGCGGGCTCGCTTGTGGCATCGGCGATGAGAGCCTTGACCGAGGCGATGAAGGGAAAGCGCGAGAGGATGTTGTCGCCGGCAATGAGGAAGGGCACGAGACGCCGGCGCTCGAAGGGGGTGCGCGCATCGAACAGGCCGCGCATCAGCCGCGGCATCACATTGCCGAGGCCGCAGATCGTGCCGCGCCCTCCGCTGGCCATGACCTGGGGCAAATGGATCTCGCTTCCCGTATAGATCGAGAGATGGGAGAAGCGCCGCAGCAGGCCCTCGGTGAAATCGAGATCGCCGCCGCTGTCCTTCACCCCGGCGATGGCGCCGGGATAGCGCTCCTCGAGCCGGCGGATCACCACCGGCGTCACCGGCACGCCGGAGATGTCGGGGAAATGATAGAGGTGGAGGCGCATCTCCGGACGCTCGGCTTGGTCGATCACCGCCGAATAGAAGCGGAAGGTGCCGTCCTCGGTGATGCCGCCGCGATAGACGCAGGGCGGCATCAGAAGCAGGCCCGCCACATTCCGATCCAGCGCATGACGCGCGAGGCGCACGATGTCGGGGATCGAGAGCGCCCCGATCGAGACGACGATGCGCGCGGGATCGAGCCCGCCGGCGATGAGCCGCTCGAGAGCGGCCTGGCGATCCTCGACGGCGAACTCCGCCCCTTCGCCGGTGGTGCCGAACAGGGTGACTCCATCGGCGCCCGCCGCCATCAAGGCCTTGCAGCGCGCCGAGAGCAGCTCAGAATCGGGGCGGTAGCCAGAGGTCACCGGTGTCGTGACGGCCACGAGAAGGCAATCGGTTTTCGGAAGACCGCTCACGATTCTCCGCCTCTCCTGGACCATGAAACCCCGCTTGCCTCTGATAATGGACGGTGATTGTTGATTGTCAACAATTCCCTTGACGTGATCTATCGTGGGTGCGAGCATTCGCTGGGAGTTGGGGCCCAAGGACTTGGGGGAATGCACCAAGCAGGTGCGCGGCCGGGGAACTGTGGCCGAGACGCGTAGGGGGCTGGCACGACGAGGGATGTTCGGAAGGCGGCCGCGGCACTGCACAGCCGCGGCCGCGGGGACAACCGGCAGAGTCGAAGGCAGAACGGCTGCACAACGAAATGCCAAGGGAGGATCACATGGGACATAGGATGACGACGAATCTCGGCCGGCCGTTCGCCCGCCGCGCGCTGCTGGCGGGCGGTGCTGCCGCGCTTGCGCTGCCCTTCTTCGCCCGGGCGAGCTGGGCCGATGCGAAGCCCTTCCGCATCTCGACGCCAGGCTCGCCGGACGAGTGGCAGTCGAAGGCGCTGGAGGTCTTCAAGAAGGAGATCGACGCCGCGCTTCCTGGCCAGTTCGATGTCCAGATCCACTACAACGGCACGCTCTTCGCCCAGGGTACCGAGATCGAGGCGATGCAGCGCGGCAATCTGGAAGTGGGCATGGTCTCGCCCCAGGACATCGCCACGCTGATCCCCGAATACTCGATCTTCACCACCGGCTATCTCATGCGCGATCCGGCGCATCTCGACGCGGTCTATGACGGCCCCATCGGCAAGGATTATGCCGCGCGGGTCGAGAAGGACGTCGGCATCCATCTCGTGCGCAGCCAGTATCTTGGCACGCGCCATGTTATCCTGCGCAAGGAGCATGACGTGAAGACGCCGGCCGATATGGCGGGCATCAAGCTGCGCATGCCGGGTTCGGAGACCTGGCAATTCCTGGGCAAGGCGCTTGGCGCCAATCCCACGCCCATGGCCTTTGAAGAGGTCTATCTCGCGATGCAGACCGGCACCGTGGACGGGCTGGAGAATCCGCTGCCCGATGCGGAGGCGGCGAAGTTCTACGAGGTCTCGAAGCAGGTGGTCCTGACCGGCCATATGGTCTCCAACACCTTCTTCGCCGTGGCGAAGACTTATTGGGACGGCCTCTCGGCGGATCAGAAGGCGGCTATCGAGGCGGCGGAAGCCAAGGCCAAGGCCTTCAACGACGAGGGTGTGGTGAAGACCGAGGCGGATGCGAAGAGCTTCTTCGAGGGCAAGGGCGTGAAGGTGACGACGCCCGATGTCGAGGCCTTCCGCAGCCATGTGCTGAAGGAGTTCTCCGATTCGAAGTTCGCCGCCAACTGGCCGAAGGGCCTGCTGGAGCAGATCAACCAGGCCGAAAGGTAGGGCGAGAGCCGGCAGCCGATGCTACGGTCTGTCGAACTGCCCCTCTCCCGCTTCAAAGCGCGGGAGAGGGGCATCCGGCCATGCTGCTGATAAGGCGCCTGCACCGGGGGGCGGAGCTGTTCTCGGCGGCGCTGTTCGCGGCCATGTTCATCGCCTTCGTGCTCCAGGTGGTCTCGCGCTACGTCTTCGACGATCCGATCTCCTGGACCCTCGAGATCTGCTCCATCACCTATGTCTGGATCGTCTTCTTCGCGACGGGGACGATCGTGACGATGCGCCAGCACATCACCTTCGACATGCTCTACGCCTCGCTCGGCCCCGCATGGAAGCGGGGCTTTGCGATCTTCACCACGGCGAGCCTGCTGATCATCTTCGCGATCTGCCTGCCGACCGTGCTGGATTACATCCGCTTCGTCTCCCACAAGCACACGCCGATCCTGATCATCCGGCTGGACATCATCTATTCCTGCTTCGCCATCTTCATGATCGGCGCCGTCATCGGCGCGGCCATCCGCCTCTATCGCCTCCTCGGCAGGGACTGGCGGAACAACCTGTGATGCGTCGGCCGTGAGCTTCTCCGCCGCCCTGATGCTGGCGAGCTTCTTTCTCTGGGCGGCCATGGGCATGCCCATCGGCTTCGCCATGCTGGCCTCGGCCTTTCTCTATCTGCTGGCCAGCGGGCAGGATATCGGCCTCGTCGCTTCCCAATCCCTGAACGGGCTCTTCCGCAGCTTCGTGCTGCTGGCCGTGCCGCTCTTCATCGTCGCCGCCGAGATCATGAACGCCGGCACGATCAGCGAGCGGCTGTTGAAATTCGCGACCCTCATCGTCGGACGCATCCGCGGCGGGCTCGCCCATGTAACGGTCGTCGCCAGCATGATCTTCTCGGGCATGAGCGGCAGCGCGATTGCCGATGCCGCCGGCCCCGGCAAGCTGATGATCGAGATGATGCTGAAGGAGGGCCGCTACCGTCCGGGCTTCGCCGGTGCGCTCGCCGCCGCCGCGGCCACCATCGGCCCCATCATCCCGCCCTCGATCCCCATGGTGCTCTACGCCATGGTGGCCAATACCTCCGTCGGCTACCTCTTCCTCGGCGGCTTCATGCCCGGGATCCTGATGGGCGTCTCGCTCATGCTCGTCATCACCTTCGTGGCGCGCCGCGACGATCTGCCGGTCGAGCCGCCGATCCGGGTCCGCGAGGTGCCGGGCATCCTGAAGGATTCAGTGCCGGCCGTGCTGCTGCCCGTGATCCTGCTGGGGGGAATCTATTCCGGCGTCGCCACGCCGACGGAGGCCGCGGCGGTCGCCGCCGCATATGCCCTGCTGCTCGCCTGCGTCGTCTACCGCGCCATCGGCTTCCGCCAGGTGACCCAGCTCTTCGTCGGCGCCTCACGCTCGACCGCGATCGTGGCCCTGGTCGTCGCCGGCGCGCTGCTGATCAACTATGTCGTGGCGGCCGAGCAGATCCCCAACGAGATCGGCGCCTGGATCCAGACCCTGCATGTGTCGCGCCTCGGCTTCCTGCTGATCATCAACCTGATGTTCCTGGTGCTAGGCTGCTTCCTCGACACGCTTCTGATGCTGCTGGTGATCGTGCCCATCGTCATGCCGTCCATCACCGGGCTCGGCATCGACAAGGTGCATTTCGGCGTCACGACCATCGTCAATCTGATGATCGGCATGATCACCCCGCCCTATAGCGAGCTGCTCTTCGTCGTCACCGGGATCACCGGAATCTCGCTGACCTCGATGTACCGCTACATCTGGCCTTTCATCATCGCCCTCGTGGTGGCCCTCCTGATTATGCTGGCCTTCCCCGATGTGGTGCTGTGGTTACCGATCCAGTTCGGCTACACGCCGGGCGACTGACCCTCGATCCGAACAAGGAGCACCCATGCCGGCCATGAAGGAAAAATTCGCGGGCGTCGACCGCTACCGGCATTTCATCAACGGCCAATGGGTGGATTCGACCGCCAAGGAATGGATCGAGGTGGAGAATCCCGCGACCGGCGCCATCATCGCCACCGTGCCGCGGGGCACGGCCGACGATGCCGACCGCGCCCTCGTCGCCGCCCAGGCGGCGCAGCCCGGCTGGGAAGCGCTGCCGCCGGTGGAGCGCGGTAAGCTGCTGACGGCGCTGGCTAGGCTGATCCTCGAGAACCGCGATCGCCTCGCCCGCCTCGTGGTCGCCGAGCAGGGCAAGCCCCTGCAGGAGGCCCGCGGCGAGATCGAGGGAACGGCGCTCTATCTCACCTATGCCGCCGAGGAGGCGCGGCGCATCACCGGCGACATCATCCCCTCCGACAACCCCGATGAGCAGGTCTGGATCGAGCGCGTGGCCCATGGGGTGGTGGTGGGCTTGACCGCCTGGAACTACCCGGCGGCGCTGACGACCCGCAAGATGGGGCCGGCGCTCATCGCCGGGAATACCATCGTCCTCAAATCCCATGAGGGCACGCCGCTCTCGGCCTTCGAGATCGCCCAGCTCGCGACCCAGGCGGGCTTTCCCGCCGGGGTCGTCAATGTGGTGAGCGGCACGGGGGAGGGGATCGGTGCGGCCCTGGTGAAGCATCCGATCCCGCGGCTGATCACGCTGACCGGCAGCGTGCGCGCCGGCAAGGAGATCTTCCGCAGCGCCGCCGAGGATTTGAAGATCCTGCGCCTGGAGCTCGGCGGCAAGGCGCCCTTCATCGTCGCCGAGGACGCCGATATCGGTGCGGCGGTCAAGGCCGCCGTCGCGTCGCGCTTCGAGAATTGCGGCCAGATCTGCATCTGCAACGAGCGCATGTACGTCCATGAGCGCATCGCCGAGGAGTTCACCGAGAAGTTCCTCCGCGCCGTGACGGCTCTCAAGGTGGGCGATCCCACGACGCTGGTCGACGTCGGCCCGAAGTTCAGCGCCGCCGAGCTGGACAAGGTCGAGCGCATGGTGAAGGCGGCGAAGGATGCGGGCGCCAAGGTCCTGGCCGGCGGCAGGCGCCTGACCGAGGGTGAGTTCGCCCGCGGCCACTGGTTCGAGCCGACGGTGCTGACCGCCGTCGACAACCGCATGCCCATCATGCAGGACGAGGTCTTCGGCCCCGTCATCCCGATGATGACCGTGACCGATTTCGACGAGGGCCTGCGGCTTGCCAATGAATCCCGCTACGGCCTCTCGGCCTATGTCTTCACCAAGGACCTGCGCCGGCTGTTGCGCCTGATCCGCGAGCTGAAGTTCGGCGAGATCTATGTCAACCGGCCGGGCGGCGATGCGGTCCACGCCCATCACGCCGGCCTGCGCCATAGCGGGATCGGCGGGGAGGACGGCAAGTACGGGCTGGACGCCTATTTCCAGAAGAAGACCATTTACGTCAACTACGCATGACGTATCTTAGCGCCTCCAGGAAAGAGGCGAAGGCGAGCCATGAGCGACAGGCGCAATCAGCCCCCGGTGCTGCTGCTGAACCCGACGGACCCACTGGTGGTCGCAACCCGCGATCTCGCGGTGGGCGAGGCGGTGGGCCTCGGCGACGTCACGCCCAGCGAGCCCATCGGCCGCGGGCATAAGCTCGCCATCAAGCCGATCGAGTACGGCGCGCCGGTCCGCAAGCTGGGCCAAGTCATCGGGATCGCCACCCGGCCGATCACGCCAGGGCAGCATATCCATGTCCACAATGTGGAGTTCCGTCCCAGCACCGCCGACCACGCCATCGGCATCCATCGCAGCAACATGATGGTGCTGCCGGAGGACCAGGCGGCGACCTTCCAGGGCATCCTGCGGCCCGACGGGTCGGTTGCGACCCGCAACTATATCGGGGTGCTGACGACGGTGAACTGCTCTGCCACGGCGGCGCGGATGATCTCCGATCATTTCCGCCTCTCCGGCGAGCTGGCGAGCTACCCCAATGTCGACGGCGTCGTGGCGCTGACCCATAA
>DATFRE010000123.1:0-8697 GCA_035263545.1 Dongiaceae bacterium | reverse complement strand
TCGGCACGCTTGCGCGCCGCCTATACGGAAGCCCCCAAGCCGGTCGTTCTCCTGGTCGGAGGGCCCGGTGGCGAAGGAAAGGCGACGACCTTACTGCATGCCGCCGCGGCCTTGATCGAGGACGAGCATCAGACATGGACTTGCCTGCATCGGCAGGCCGCGGCAGCTTCCCTGCCCGAAGACCTGCTGGCGCGGCTGCCCGTCAAGGCCAATTGCGCCTGGATCGTCGTGATCGACGATGCCGACAATATCGGCAGCTCGATTCTTGCCGCGGTGAAGCGGCTCGGGCCCCGCACGGATGTCCACCTCCTGCTGGCCGCGCGCGATGTCGAATGGCAGCTCAAGGAGCTGAAGTCCAGCATGTGGCTTCCGGCCGCCGCCTTCCAGATCGAACCCCTGAGCGGTCTCGACAGCGAGGATGCCGCGCGGATTGTCGCCGGCTGGCATGCCTGGGGCGATCGCGCCATGGGCCCGCTGAAGGGCCGGACCGTGGAGCAGGCCGCGGCTGCCCTGCTGGGCCATGCCATCGACCTCGCCGCGAAGAAGGAGGAAGGCGCCTTGCTCGGTGCACTCCTGTTCACCCGGCAGAGACAGGATATACGCGCCCATGTTAGCACCATGGTGCATGGGCTGGGAACGCATCAGGTCATCGGCAAGTACAGCCTGCGCGACATCTATGCGATGGTCGCGGCCATGCACAGCGAGAACCAGCTTTATCTCTCGATCCCCGTTCTTGCCTTCGCGCTTGGCTGCGAGCCCGGTGAATTGGAGCGCCGGGCGCTCTGGCTGCTCCGGCGCGAGGCCATGCTTGACAATGGCGATGTCTACGTTCTCACGCGGCATCGGCGCATCGCAGAGGCCGCTTGCGCCACACTGCGCGAGGACCACTACGACATCGATTCCTGGTATCCGTTCCTGGCCAATTCGGTGCGCAAGTTCTACGACGCCAAAGGCGTCGAGCCGCCCAATGTCAGCGACTGGACATTCGAGCTGGCGGAGCATTTCGTCCGCAAGGGAAAAAGCGGCTGGATCACGGCGGTAAACGTCGCGCGCGCGGTCTATGACGCCGATCGTGGCGATATTCACAGCCTGAATGCGGATTCCTCGATCCTCCGCCGCACGGGACGCGCGGCAGAGGCGGCGAAGGAGTTTCACCTGGTGGGCGAGCGCGTCGCAAAGCGGCGCGACGCTCTCTGCGAATGGGCAACGGCCGTCGGCATGGTGGGCGACCACACCCTTTCCATCTGGATCGGCGGACGGTCTCTCGCCGATCTATCCGGACCGATCGACCAGCAGAAATGCATGTATTCCCTCTTGAGCCTCCACAATTCGCTGCAACGCATGTTCTCCGAGACGGAGGATCGAGCCTTCCTGACCGCGCAGAGCGCCTGCGGCCAGCTCGGTGTGAATCTCCGGGTGAGAGATGCGGATGCGCGCCGGAAGATCGACGACTATGTCGCAAACGGCCGTAAGAAGGGCGTTCCGGATCTCCTCCCGGCCAAGGCGCTGGAAGCCATTCGCCGGGCGGTGGTCCAGGCGGCGAACGAGGTCGCGCCCGACAAGGGGCTGGCCTTCGAAGAGCTGCTCGGCGATCCCGGCGGGTACAAATACTCTTCCGTCCTCCGGCTGATGGAGAATGACAAGGGCGCCGTGCAGAGTGCCCGCCGGGAGACCGGCAAAGCCGGGCGGCGCCGATAGCCGTGCCCGACGCTCCGAAATCGGGGGAAGCAGCATCCGTCGCGACCCAAGGGGCCCGCGCCTGGGGCCGCAGCGGCTACAGCCTTTCCGCCATGCGACATCTGGCGCGCCGGACGCTGCCGCGCCCGATCTTCGATTTCGCCGATGGCGGTGCGGAGAACGAGTACAGCCTCTGCCGCAACGAGGCCGCCTTCGCCGGCCATGAGCTCCTGCCACGCCCTCTCAACGGCGTCGCGGATCGTGACCTGTCTGTCGAGCTCTTCGGCCTGCGCCTCGCTTTGCCGGTGATCATCGGCCCGACCGGGCTTTCCGGTCTGTTCTGGCCCGGCGGGGAGATCGCCGCGGCGCGGGCCGCGGCATCCGCCGGCACCGCCTTCTGCCTTAGCCACGGCTCGACCTGCACCATCGAGGCGCTCGCGGCAACGGGCGTGGCGCCGCGCTGGATGCAGGTCTTCGTCTATCGCGATCGCAGCCTCACGCACGCCTTCGTCGAGCGCGCCGCAGCCGCCGGCTACAACGCGCTGGTGCTCACCACCGACAATCAGCTCCTGGGCAATCGCGAGCGGGATATCCGCAACGGCTTCAGCATCCCGCCGAGCTTCACAGCCCTGCAGATTCTGGGAATGACGGGCAAGCTGCCCTGGATCCTGCGCATGCGCCGCGAGCTCGCTCGCATAACCTTCGCCAATTACGCGAAGCCGGGCGAGACCGTCGCGCTCGCCTCCATCGCCGGCCGGATGGCAAGCCTTCTCGATCCCGGCCTCTCCTGGCGCGACGTCGATTGGCTGCGCAGCCTGTGGAAGGGCCCGCTGCTGCTGAAGGGCATCCTGCACCCGCTCGAGGCGGCGGAGGCGGTGCTGCGCGGCGTCGACGGCCTCATCGTCTCCAACCATGGCGGGCGGCAGCTGGACGGCGTGCCCGCCACCCTCGATGCTCTGCCCGCCGTGGCGGATGCGATCGACGGCCGGATCCCGGTTCTGCTCGATGGCGGCGTGCGGCGCGGCGGCGATGTGGTGAAGGCCCTTTCGCTCGGTGCCGCCGCCTGCCTGATCGCCCGGCCCCAGCTCTGGGGCCTTGCCGTGGCGGGCGAGGCTGGGGTGGCGCGGGTGCTCGATATCCTGCGCCGCGAGCTCGACCGGACGCTCGGGCTGATGGGTATCACACGCCTCGCCGAGCTCGGCCCCGGCTGCCTGCGCAGAGTCAGGGAATCTCTTCCACCCGATCGGAGTCGATGATCGCCTGGACGAAATCGGGGACCTGAAGCCCGGCGCGCACCTTGGCTTCGAGGCTCGCCTCCGCCGCCTTCACCTCGCCGAGGCGCGCCAGCACGGCGGTCGCCTCGGCGAGCGGCACCACCACGACCCCGTCGCGGTCACCCACGATGATGTCGCCGGCATCGATTTTGAGCCCGCCCAGCACGATGGGCAGCCCGACGGTGCCCGGGCCGTTGCGGGCGGGCGAATTGGCGGTGATGCCGGTGCAATAGACCGGCAAGTCGACCTTGAGGATGCCAACGATGTCGCGCACCAGCCCGTCGGTCACCAGGCCTGCAACGCCACGATTGAGGGCCATGCCGAGCAGCAGGTCCCCGACCAGCGCCGTGCCGGTATGGGAATCCGTGGCGCAGACCAGGATGTCGCCCGCGCGCGCCGCATGCAGCGCCCCGAACAAAGCAAGATTGTCGGCGGGGCCCGCATGGCAGGTCATGGCCGTGCCGACCATGACCTTCGAGCGCTCCACCAGGGGCTTGATCCGATAATCGAGGCAGCCGCTGCCGCCCATGGCATCGACCAGATATCCCGTCGGCACACCGGCGAAGCCCGCCAGGAGTGCCTCGGTTGGCCGCGTGAACTGGCGCCTGATTTTCAGAAGCGGCGGATCCTTGATCATGTCGATGTCCCCCCTCGCCCCGCGCTCTTTCCCCCTCAACTGCGGGAGAGGGCCGGGGAGGGGGCTTCTCGATCTCACCCGGCAACTCCCTCACCCTAACCCTCTCCCCCTTGCAGGGGGAGAGGGGACGAGGCGTCGCAGGGAGAGGGAGAATGCCCAGCTCGACGACTTCAACGCCGATGGATCGATCGGCAGCTTGCGCAGCCGCTTGCCCGTGGCGGCGAAGACCGCATTGACGATGGCGGGCGCGAGGGCCGCCGTCCCGGGCTCGCCGATGCCACCGGGCGCCTCGCTGCTCTCGACGATATGAACTTCGACCTCGGGAGCCTCGTCCATGCGCAGCGCCTGATAGCTGTCGAAGTTGCTCTGCTCCACCCGGCCGTCCTTGATCGTGATGTCGCCATAGAGGACGGCGGTGAGGCCGTACATGATACCGCCCTCGATCTGCGCCTTGATGGTGTCGGGATTGACGGTGTGGCCGCAATCCACCGCCGCGACGACGCGACGGGTCTTCACCTGGCCGTCCTTGTCGACGCTGACCTCCGCGACCTGGGCGATATAGGTGCCGAAGCCGTGCACGACGGAAACGCCGAGGCCGCTCCCGGCCGCGAGCTTCCGGCCCCAACCCGCCTTCGCCGCCGCCAGGTCGAGCACGGCCTTGGCCCGCGGGGCCTTGGCCAGAAGCGCACGGCGATACTCAACCGGGTCCTTCCCCGCGCCGATCGCCAGCTCGTCGATGAAGCCCTCGACCATGAAGGCGTTATGGGTCACCCCGACGCCGCGCCACCAGCCGGTGACGATTCCCGCCGGCGGCTCCTGGCGGACATAATCGACCAGATGGACCGGGAAGCCATAGGGACCGGCCGCCCCGTCCACCGCGTCGAAATCGAGACCATTCTTGAAGAAGGGCGGCGCCCATCGCGCGATGATCGAGGAACCGGTGACGCGATGATGGAAGGCGACGGGCATTCCCTCGGCATCGAGCCCGGCGGTGAACCGGTCGTAGTAATAGGGCCGGTAGACGTCATGCTGGATGTCCTGCTCGCGGGTCCAGACGATCTTCACCGGCCCCTCGACCTGGCGGGCGATGCGCACCGCCATGGTGACCCCATCGGCATCCAGGCGCCGGCCGAAGCCGCCGCCCAGCAGGTGGTTATGGACCTGCACCTTCTCCGGCGGCAGGCCCGTGACCGCAGCCGCGGTGGCCTTCGCGCGGCTCGCGACCTGGGTTCCGACCCACACCTCGCAGCTGTCCTTCTGCACATGCACGGTGCAGTTCATCGGCTCCATGGCGGTATGGGCGAGGAAGGGCATCTGATAGACCGCCTCGACCTTCTTTGCCGCACCTGCCAGGGCCTTCTCCAGATTGCCATCCGTGGAAGCAACGACGCCCGTCTTCTGCGAGGCCGCGTCGAGAGCCTGGATGATGTCAGCGCTGGAGAGCTTGGCGTTCGCGCCCCCGTCCCAGGTGATGTCGAGGGCCTCCAATCCCTTCTTCGCCGCGCCCATATGCTCGGCCACCACCGCCACCGCGTCGTCGAGCTGTACGATCTGCAGCACGCCCTTCACGGCCTTGGTCTTGCTGTCGTTGAGCTTCGCCAGCCTGCCGCCGAAGACCGGACAGATGGCGAGGGTCGCGAACTTCATGCCCGGCTGTCGCGTATCGATGCCGAACATCGCCTTGCCACTGACCTTGGCCGGCGTGTCGAGGCGCTTGGCCGGGGTGCCGATCAGGGTGAAGTCCTTCGGATCCTTGAGGGCGACCTTCTCCGGCACCGGCAGGCCCGCCGCCTTCCCCGCGAGTTCGCCATAGCCGAGCTTGCGGCCGGTCGCAGCGTGGGTGACCACGCCCTTCTCGGCGCGGCAGCTGCCGGCCTCCACGCCCCAGCTCTCGGCCGCCGCGGCCACCAGCATCTCGCGGGCGGTGGCGCCGGCGCGGCGCAGGGGCTCCCAGAAGGCGCGAACCGAGGTCGACCCGCCGGTCACCTGGAAGCCGAGGAGGGGATTGGCGTAGAGCTTGTCGTTCGCCGGCGCATGCTCGAGCTGGACGGCGGCGAGATCCACCTCCAGCTCCTCGGCGATGAGCATCGCCTGCGCCGTATAGATCCCCTGCCCCATCTCGACCTGGGGCATGACCAGGTTCACCTGGCCGCCGGCGTCGATGCGGATGAAGGCGTTGGGGGCGAAGTCCTCCGCAGCCTCGGCGGGGTAAGGCGGCAGGGCGAAGGCCAGCAGCAACCCGCCGCCGGCGGCTGCACTGACCCGCATGAAGCTCCTGCGGCTCAGCGCCGCCTGGCCCTCTGTCCCGCTCCGGAGAAAACGGTCGATCAGCATGGCCCCCTCCCCTCAGCCGGCGCTGGCTTCGGCCGCCTGCTTGATGGCGGCGCGGATGCGGTTATAGGTGCCGCAGCGGCAGATATTGCCCGACATGGCGTCGGTGATATCTGAATCGCTGGGATGGGGATTGCTTGCCAGAAGCGCCGAGGCCGACATGATCTGGCCCGACTGGCAGTAGCCGCACTGGATCACCTCCTTGTCCAGCCAAGCCTTCTGGATCGCCTTGCCCGCGGGCGTCTCGCCGACCGCCTCGATGGTCGTGACCTTGGACTCCCCCAGGCTGTCGATGGTGGTGATGCAGGAGCGCGTGGCCTCCCCGTCGATATGGACCGTGCAGGCCCCACAGAGCGCCATGCCGCAGCCGAATTTCGTGCCCGTCATCCCGAGCACATCGCGCAGAACCCAGAGCAGCGGCGTGTCGCCATCGACATCTACCGTCTGGTCCTGGCCATTGAGTTTGATTGTGTAAGCCACAGCGCCCTCCTCCACTTGCTTTGGGATGACTCGCGTCACGTAACATGCAACATGAAAGTCTCTGACGACAACCGCGCGTAATTGAGAAAGGGTTTGAAGAGCCGTTTCACAATGATCCGGACAGTCCCTGTTCACGCCCTTGCTGCTGTGCAGGGGAACCCTCCTTTGCTACTCTTAGTCGCTGGGCGGCCATCTCTACGACCAGCAGCAGAAGGGCAATATCGACTAGTCAAGCGACCGGTCGAGCCGGGGTCGGGGGGCCGAAGCGTGACAATCCTCAGGTCTGGGGAGAGCCTGGTCGAGAGATCGATCCACGTGACGGCGAAGCTGCCCAGGGCCGGGGTCTGCCTCCTCCTGCCGTTTCTCCTGGCTATCCTCCTGGCACGGCCGGTGGCGGCTCAGACGGAGCTCCCCGCGCTATCGGAGGCCGAGGCGCCACCTCTGCCGGTGCCCGAGCACTGGAAAGGCGATTTCGACGGGATGAAGGAGCGGCGCATGGTCCGCATCCTCGTCCCGTTCAGCAAGACGATCTATTTCCTCGACAAGGGTGCGGAACGCGGCACGGCGGCGGAGACCGGGCGCCAGTTCGAAAGCTGCATCAATACGAAGTATAAGACGACCCGGGCGCGGAAAATCCACATCGCCTTCGTCCCCGTGGCGCGCGACCGGCTATTCACGGACTTGAACGAGGGCCTAGGGGATATCGTTGCCGCCAGCCTCACGATCACCGCGGAGCGCCGGCAGATCGTCGATTTCGGCGATCCGGGCCTTACAAAAATTAGCCAGCTGATCGTGACCGGCCCGAGCGCGCCCGTGCTGACGCGGCTGGAGGATTTGGCCGGGGAGGAGATCCAGGTCCGCAAGACCAGCAGCTATTGGACCCATCTGCAGGCTCTGAACAATCGGTTCAAGGCCGAGGGCCTCAAAGAAATCACGCTGATCCCGGCGGACGAGAACCTCGAGGACGAAGACCTGCTTGAGATGGTGAATGCGGAGCTTCTGCCGTTCACCGTCGTCGATAGCTATAAGGCCCTGCTTTGGGTCAAGATTTTCCCCAATCTCAAGGTTCGCACGGATCTCGCCGTCAACACCGGCGGCGAGATCGCCTGGCCGTCCGGAAGAACTCGCCCCTGCTGCTGGCGGAGATCAACGCCTGCACGAAGAAATTCGGGCCAAACTCCGCCTTCTTCGGGGAGGTCATGCGCAAATACTACGGCAACAGCACCATCGTGAGGAACGCCTACAGCAAGGAGAACCAGGCGGAGTTCCTGCGCGTCATCGACCTCTTCAAGAAGTATGCGGGCAAGTACCGCTTCGACTATCTGATGGTGGCGGCCCAGGGGTTCCAGGAATCGCGCTTGAAGCAATCGGCCCGCAGCCCGCGCGGCGCAGTCGGAGTCATGCAGCTGCTGCCCAGCACCGCGGCCGATCCCCAGATCGCCATCACCGGCATCGACAAGAGCGCGGATCGCAATATCGAGGCCGGGGTGAAATACCTCCGCCACCTCGTGGACGTCTACCTGAACGATCCCGCCCTCGACGAGAAGAACCGCACGCTGATGGCCTTCGCCGCTTACAATGCCGGGCCCGGAAATCTGATCCGCTTCCGCAAATGGGCCGCGAAATCCGGCCTCGATCCCAATATCTGGTTCTTCAATGTCGAAGAGGGGGCGGCGCGGATCGTTGGCCCCGAGACGGATCAATATGTCAGCAACATCTACAAATACTATATCCCCTATCGCCTGCTGACAGAGCGCGAGGCGAAGGCCACGACGGCGAAGGCGGCGACGACGGAGAAGCTCAACGCCAGCGAATAGGTTTGCAGAGCACGGGCCCTGCGACGCAGCGGCCCGCGCCCCTGCCTTGCTCAGACGAACTTCGTCGTCAGCGTGATCTCAACCGCCTTCAGCGCCTTCGAGACCGGGCAGTTCTCCTTGGCCCCTTTCGCGAAGGTCTCGAAGGTCGCCGCATCAATGCCGGGCACTGAGCCCTCGGTCTCCAGGTCGATGCGGCTGATGGCGAAGCCGCCGGGCACGGGTCCGAACTGCACCTTGGCGGTGGTGTGGATTCGGGTCGGTTTGTGGCCGGCCTCGGAGAGGCCGAAAGCGAGCGCCATGGAGAAGCAGCCAGCATGAGCGGCGGCGATCAGTTCCTCGGGATTGGTGCCCGCGCCCTCCTCGAAGCGCGACTTGAAGGAATACTGGCCTTCAAAGGCGCCGCTGCCGAGCTTGATCTTGCCTTCGCCGCTCTTGAGATCACCGCGCCATTCTGCATCCGATGTCCTGCTCGCCATGGCCG
>DATFRE010000122.1:0-6084 GCA_035263545.1 Dongiaceae bacterium | reverse complement strand
AGCGGCATCGCCATGACGCCCCATAAGGCGATGGCCGAGATCGACCGGTTTCCAATCATGCTGGTCTGCGCCGGAATCGGCGGCAACAAATACCGTAACAAGCGGGTCTTCGCCTGGCTGCGCCGGCTGGCGCGCAACCGCACCGTGATGGGCGGCATCGGCACGGGCGCCTATGCCCTGGCACGTGCGGGGTTGCTCGACGGTTACCGCTGCACCATTCACTGGGAGGAATTTGAGAACTTCGCCCGCGAGTTCCCGCAGCTTCGGCTGACAGCCGATCTCTTCGAGGTCGATCGCGATCGCCTGACTTGCCCCGGGGGCACTGCCTCCCTGGACATGAT
This sequence comes from Dongiaceae bacterium, assembly GCA_035263545.1. Taxonomy (GTDB): domain Bacteria; phylum Pseudomonadota; class Alphaproteobacteria; order Dongiales; family Dongiaceae; genus DASXQK01. The sequence continues at coordinate 5,743 of DATFRE010000122.1, read as the reverse complement.
GTTCCATCTCATCGAGCAGCAGCATGGTCGCGACCTCGCCTGGGTGATCGCCGACGAGTTCATCCAGCATCGGGTGCGCAGCGCCAACGATCCTCAGCGCATGTCGCTGCAGTCCCGCACCCGGATCAACGATGTGCGCCTGCTCTCGGTCGTCACTGCAATGGAAAAGAATCTTGAAGATCCCCTGCCCCTGAAGCAGCTCTCGAAGATCTCGGGGATGTCGCTGCGCCACCTGCAGCGGCGCTTTACCGAAGTGATGGGCAAGCCTCCGACCCTGTTCTATCGCGAGCTTCGGCTGCAGCGGGCGCGCAAGATGCTGATGCATGGCACGCGCTCGATCCTGGACGTCGCCGTCGCCAACGGGTTCGTCTCCGGCTCGCATTTCACCCGCTGCTATCGCGCGTATTTCGGCCGCCCACCGCGCGAGGAACGCGCGCACTGATCCTGGGCGGCTCATGGCGTCATCCGTCAGTTTCATGGCGCGATCGGTCCGATTTCCGCCGAGGCCGGCATTAGTCTCGGCAGCCAAGAACGACACGAAGGCGGCGGGATCATGGCCGAACCCCTCAGCTGCGGCGAGAGTCTGGTGCGGCTTCTGGAGCAGCATCGGGTCGATGCCGTCTTCGGGATTCCGGGCACACATACTCTCGAGCTCTATCGCGGCCTGGCGCGCAGCGGCATCCGCCACATTCAGCCGCGGCATGAGCAGGGCGCAGGCTTCATGGCGGACGGCTACGCCCGGGCTTCGGGACGGCCCGGGGTCTGTTTTCTCATCGCCGGCCCCGGCCTGCTGAACGCCGCCACCGCCATCGCCCAGGCCTATTCCGATTCGATTCCGATGCTGGTCGTATCCAGCGTCGGCGATCCGCCGCCCAATGGCGTCCCGGAAGGCCATATCCATGAGCTGCCCGATCAGGCCGAGACCATGCGCGGCCTTACGGCTTTCAGCGGCGAAGCTTCGGCGCCGGAGGATCTCCCGGGGCTGGTGGCGACCTGCTTTTCCCGGCTGCGCCAGGGCCGCGCACGCCCGGTCCATATCGCGCTTCCCGTCGGCCTCATGGAGCGGCAGGCCGCCGGGTGCGATCCCGACTGGCCGCTAGAGCCCTCCCATTCCGAGGAAGCGGATTGCGGCCCGGCGCTGGCGGAGGCCGCCGCCCTCCTTGGTGAGGCCAGGCGCCCTGTGATGATCCTGGGCGGCGGCACCGTCGATTGCGGGCCGGCGGCCGTTGCCGTCGCCGAGCGCATCGGCGCCGCGATCCTGACCACAATCGCCGGCAAGGGGTTGGTGGCCGACGATCATCCGCTCCATGCCGGGGCGGCGCTCACCACCACCATCGGCCGGCGGCTGGCGGAGGAGGCCGATGTCGTGCTCGTCCTCGGCTCGGAGCTCGCCGCTTCCGACACCTGGACGCGGCCTTTGCGCTTTTCCGGGAAGCTCGTCCGCCTCGATCTCGACGAGGCCGCGCTACGGTCGCATCCGGAGGCCCATCTGGCACTGCGCACCGACCTCGCCACTGCGCTCGCGGCCCTGCTCGGGCTCCTTCCCTACCGGAGGCTTTCGCTTCGCATGGCCCAGGCGGCGGCCCAATGCCGCGCGGAATCGCGGCGCCCGACCACGGCGCTGCAGAACCGGCACCTGCGGGCCCTCGAAGCACTGCGCCTGGCGATACCGGAGGATGCCATGGTGGCAGCGGATATGGCTCAGGTCGCCTATACGGCTAATGTCGCCTTCCGCTGCTCCCGGCCGCGCAGCTATTTCTATCCCGTCGGGCTCTCGACCATGGGCTATGCCCTGCCCGCCGCCATCGGCGCCAAGATCGCCGCACCCGAGCGTGCCGCCATCGCGCTCACGGGCGATGGCGGATTCCTCTTCACCGTGGCAGAGCTCGGCACCGCGGTCGAGCTTGGCCTCCCGATCGTGGTGCTCCTCTGGAACAATGAGGGGCTCGGCCAGATCCGCGACCGCATGACGGCGCGCAGCATCCCGCCCATCGGGGTCAACCCGCGCAATCCGGATTTTCTGGCGCTGGCCCGGGCCTTCGGCTGCCGCACCGCACGGCCGGCCAGCATCGCCGGCCTGAAGCGGGAGATCCGCGCCGCGCTGCGCCGGCGCCTGCCGACGGTCATCGAGATTCACGAGGATGGCGCCTGGCTCGACAGATGATGGCATCATTCGAGCCGGGTCACTGCCTGAGGGGAAATACGTGAGGATCACCGGCATCGAGACATTCTGCCTCCGCTACGACATGCCCTATGCGCTCACCTATGCCCGTGGCGAATATTCGACGCGCGAGGCGCTGCTGGTCAAGGTGACGACCGACGATCCATCCATCTTCGGCTGGGGCGAATCCGCCATGTGGGGTGGGCCGCATGCGGTGACGGCGGCGGTGATCGAGAAGGAGATCCATCCCCTGATCGCCGGCCAGGATCCATGCCGGCCCGAGTATCTCTGGGAGAAGGTGTTCCAGGAGACCTACTATCATGGCCGGCGCGGCATCCTGATCGCCGCGCTCTCCGGCATCGACATCGCGCTCTGGGACATCCTCGGCAAATGCGCCGGCCAACCGCTCTGGCGGCTCCTGGGCGGCTTCGGCCGGCCGGTCGCCGCCTATGCTTCATCTGGCTACTACCGGCGCGACTACGGGCTGGAGGCCTTCGCCGCGGATGTGGCGAAGGCGCGCGCCGCCGGCTTCCGCGGCTACAAGATGAAGATCGGGAACATTCATCAGGTGGCGCATTACGGCGTGATCGAGGATGTGCCCCTCAGGGGATCCATGGCCGAGGATCTGAAGAGGGTGGCGGCTGCACGGGAAGCCATCGGCGGTGACCGGAACCTGATGGTGGACGCCACGACCTCGCTGACGGCGCGGGTCGCCATGCGCTATGCTGCCGCGCTCGAGCGGCTGGAGATCCGCTGGTTCGAGGAGCCGGTCATGGCCGAGGATGTCGCGGGCTGCGCCGATCTCGCCCGGCGCACCCGCATCGCCATCGCCGGCTTCGAGACCGAGACGGGGCGGGATGCCTTCGCCCGGCTGATCGATGCCGGCGCGATCCAGGTGGTGCAGCCCGACATCGTCCAGGTCGGCGGCATCACCGAGGCGCGCAAGATCGCGGCGTATGCCCAGATGCGCCATCTGCCCTTTACCAGCAAGAACTACAGCACCATCGTGAGCTCCGCCGCCTGCCTGCAGCTTCTCTACGCCTTGCCCAATGGCGAGTATTTCGAATGCGACCAGGATCCCCTGCCCTGGCGCCACGAGCTTCTGACCGGTCCGGCCTATCTGATCGAGGACGGCTTCGCGGCGCCCGGCGAGGCGCCGGGCCTCGGCATCGAGATCCGGGAGGAGGCTCTCGCGCCGTGGCGCGTTAAACCGTGAGCCCTCAGGCCGCGGTTGCGAAGCGCGCCAGCGCCGTCTCCTCCACCGTGACGCCCAGGCCGGGCCCTTCGGGAACCGCAAGGATTCCCTCTCGCGGCCGGGGTGCGTCGGGCACCAGCGCGTCGCGGATCTCATTCGGCGTCGCCTGATATTCGAAGAGCGAGCAACGCTCGATGGCCGCGGCGAAGTGAAGCGAGGCAGCGAGGTTAATGCCATAGCTGTAGCTGTGATTGACGCTGGGGACTCCCGCAGCGGCCGCCTGCTGAGCGACCTTCATCCCCTGGGTCAGCCCCACGCGGGAGATATCGACCTGGAGGATGTCGACGCAGCGCCACTCGATCAGCCGGCCGAGCTCGGCCGCGCTGGAGGCGAGCTCGCCGGCGGCGATCGGCGTCGCGGCCTCGGCGGCGAGCCGCGCATAGCCGGCGATGTCGTAGGGCTCCAGCGGCTCCTCCAGCCAGAACAGCCGGTAGGGCTCGAAGCGCCGGACCCGCTCCAGGGCCGTCTCGACATCCCAGGCGAGCCCGCCATCGATCAGCAGTTCCGCCTCCGCTCCGATCGCCTCCCGCAGGCAGCGGACGATCGCCTCGTCCCCCGCGGCATCGGGGCCCAGAGGTTGCCATCCGAACTTGACGGCGGAGAAGCCTTGCTGTCGCAGCTTCCGGGCGAAGCGCGCCGTCGTGGGCAGATCGCTGCCCAGAGGATGGGTTGCATAGCAGCGCAGGCTGTGCCGCCTGGCCCCGCCCAGCAGCTCATGGACCGGCCGGCCCAGCAGCTTTCCCTTGAGATCCCAGAGCGCGATGTCGATCGCGGCCATGGCCTGCAGTGTCGCGCCGTCGCGGCTGTAGTTGAGGGTCGCCCGACCCATGCGGTTCCACAGCCCCTCGATATCGAGGGGATCCTGGTCCAAAAGGACCCATTTCAGCCCCGCCATCATCTCATGCAGATAGGGCGCCTCGATCACCGCTTTCACGACATTCGGCATGCTGTCGGATTCGCCATAGCCGAAGACGCCCGATTCGGTCCCGACTCTGACCACGATCCCATAAGGCATTCCATAGGCGCCCTGCTGGCCCTGTCCGCGCAGAGGAAAGCTGTCGACGCTGGATATCCGCATGGCCCGGCGCTCGCGATGGCTGGGATGCGGGATATTGCCGAAGCCGGCGGCCGGCGCAACGCAGCTTCGGCGCCGCGGCGTGAGCGGTCAAATTCCTGGCGCATTCGAGCCAAACCGGGCGGGGTCCCCGACTAATCTTGAATCGCAGAACCGCTCTTGTCGGGAAGAGGGTGCCGGCGAAGGGGCCATCGCCGGCGAAGGGGCGAATCGGTCACAGAGACGATTTGCCCCGGGAGGGGGGATGGGCAAGAGTCCTTCGATGAGGGGAACAACAATCTTTCGACGCAGGGAGACAACAATGGACGATCCGAAGCAGACAGACCTCGAGAAGCTGACGGCGCTGCGGCACGAGGTGGGCCGCGGGCGCATGAGCCGCCGAGACTTCATCCAGCTCGCCATGGCCGCGGGCGTCGCGGCGACAGCCGCCGATGCGATGTTCAGCCAGGCCAAGGCGGATACGCCGCAGAAGGGCGGCGATCTCCACCTCGGCATCAGCTGGGGGTCGACCTCGAATACCCTCGATCCGGGCCCGATCCTCGACAGCTATATGGGCACTGTGAACCTGACGATCCGCAGCCTCCTGGCCGAAGTCGACGAGAAGGGCAATATCGGCACCGATCTCGCCGAATCCTTCGAGCCCTCCGACGGCACCAAAACCTGGGCGGTCAAGCTGCGCAAGGGCGTAACCTTCCACAACGGCAAGGATTTGACGGCCAAAGACGTCGTCGCCTCGGTGCGCCACCATATGGGCCCCAACACGAAATCGGCTTTGAAATCCAGCGCCAAGCAGATCAAGGAGGTCAAGGCCGACGGCGATCATGTGATCTTCGACCTGCAGGCCGGCAATGCAGACTTCCCCTATTTTCTAGGGGAGCATCGCCTGTCGATCATGCCGGCCAAGGACAACGGCGATGTCGACTGGCAGTCGGGGATCGGCACCGGCCCTTACATGCTGGAGGAGTTCAAGCCGGGCGAGGTGGTGCGGGCCAAGCGCTTCCCGAACTACTACCGCGACACCTGGTTCGACAATGTCGAGATCCTCTCCATCATCGATCCGACGGCGCGCACCAACGCGCTCCTCTCGGGCCAACTCGAGGTGATGGACCGCTGCGACGCCAAGACGCTGAAGTTCATGGAGCAGCGGCCCGATGTCGCGATCGACAAGGTCACCGGCTATGAGCACAACACCTTCGCGATGATCGTGACCGCGCCGCCCCTCGACAACCCGGACGTCCGCAACGCGCTGAAA
>DATFRE010000121.1:0-4820 GCA_035263545.1 Dongiaceae bacterium | reverse complement strand
AAGCGCTTCACCGTCGCATGGCCGATGCCCCGGCTGGCCCCGGTGAGAACCAGCGTCTTGACCTCGTCCGCTCTGCTCACTCTGCCCCCATCTCCTCAATGCGCCATCAGCACGGGGATCGTCGCCTGCGCGAGCACATCGCGCGTGGCGCCGCCGAGGATCATCTCCCGCAGACGGCTGTGGCCGTAGGCGCCCATGGCGAGGAGATCGGCCTCGATCTTCTGCGCCTGCTCCAGGAGCCCATGGCCGATGGATTGATGATGATGCAGCTCGAAGCTCTGCACATCGGCCTTGATGCCGTGAAGGGCGAGATAGGCCGAAAGCGACTCGGCCGGTGCGCGCTTGTCGGTGCCGGGCGCCGAGAGGATCGTTACGGCCTCGGCCTTGCCGAGATAGGGGAGTGCGGCACCGACCACCCGGCTCGCCTCCGCACTGCCGTTCCAGGCCAGCGCCACGCGGCGGCAGAACTTCGTGGGCGGCGTCGGGGGCGCCACCAGCACGGCATGGCCGGTGTCGAACAGCGCGGCGTCGAGGCTGGCGGCCGTCTGGCCGTCCATGCTCTTGTCGGGGCGGGCGAGCACGGTCAGGTCGGTCAGCCTCCCGGCCGCGGCGAGCACGACGGGTTCGGGCCCCGTCTCCTGGCGCCAGACGACCTTCGCACCTGCCCGGGCCGCGAATTTGTCATAGACGGCCTTCGCCTTCTCGGAACGCTGGTCGACGGCCTTTGCCATCGCATCCATGACCTGCTCCACCATGGCCCCCGACATGCCCTCGCCGACGATGGGCACCAGCGTGGCCGGATCGGCCTGGACATGCAGCGCCTGCACCTGGGCGTCGAACAGGCCGGCCACAGCCAGGCCCGTCTCAAGCGTCGCTTCCGACAGCGGGCCGCCATCGACCAGGACAAGGATGGACTTCGGTATCATCGACTTCTCTCCCTATTGCCGCGCGATGGATCACCAGGCTGGGGCGGCGGCCACCCGCAGGCATTGACGCATATCACTTGTCTCAGGCAAAGCGCCAGCGGTGCTCCGGCAGGCCGGCGGGGTCCTCGTGGATGATGATCTCGGCCCCCGGGAATTCGGCCAGGATGGCCTCCTCGACCTCATCGGACACGGCATGGGCCTTGATCAGCGCCATATCGCCGTCGAGCTCGAGGTGGAACTGGATGAATCGCGCCTGACCGGAGGAGCGGGTGCGCAGGTCATGGAGGTCGCGCACGAAGGGGTTGGCGAGCGCGATCTCCCGGATCCGGCGCCGTGCCTCGTCGGGAAGCTCGCGATCCATCAGCAGATCGAGGGAGCTGCGCACGATCCGCCACGCGGTGAACATGATGTAGCAGCCAACAGCGGCGGCGATGATCGGGTCGGCCAGCGCCCATCCGAACTGGCGCCAGAGCAGGAGTGCCACGATAACCGCGGCGTTCACCATCAGATCGCTGAAATAGTGGATCGAATCCGCCTTGATGGCGATGGAGCCCGTCATCCGGATCACATGGCGCTGATAGAGGACCAGCAGGATGGTGGCGAAGATGGAGAAGACCATGATCGCAAGGCCGATCCCGCTGTTCTGGATCGGCGAGGGATTGACGACGCGATTGCCCGCCTCCACCAGCAGGAAAAGCGCCGAGCCGGCGATGAAGGCGCTCTGGCCGAGAGCGGCCAGGGGCTCGGCCTTGCCATGACCGAAACGGTGCTCAGCATCCGCCGGCACCAGGGCGGTGCGCACGGCCACCAGATTGACCAGCGAGGCCGCGACGTCGAGGAGCGAATCGAGCAGGGTCGAGAGCAGGCTTACGGAATCCGTCATCAGATAGGCGAAGAGCTTGGCGCCGACGAGGAGGAGAGCAGTGGCGACCGAGGCATAGGTGGCCCGGCGCATCAGCGGGCCTGCCGCGGCCTTCCCTCGCAGGTCCGGCGCGCCGTCGCTCACGGGTAGAGCCTCGTGGTCGCCCAGCCCTCGCCCTCCCGCTCATAAACCAAGCGGTCATGAAGCCTGAACGGCCGATCTTCCCAGAATTCGATGCGCCGCGGCTGGACCCGGAAGCCCGACCAATGGGGCGGACGCGGCACGGTGCCGATCCCGAACCTGGCGGCAAATTTCGCCGCCTTCGCCTCCAGGGCATAACGGCTCTCCAGCGGGCGCGACTGGTCCGAGGCCCAGGCGCCGATCTGGCTGGAGCGGTGGCGGGTGGCGAAATAGGCATCCGCCTCCTCCGGCGTCGTCGAGGTGACCTCACCCTCGATACGAACGCTCCGGCGCAGCGATTTCCAGTGGAAGCAGAGCGCGGCCATGGGATGGGCCTTCAGATGCTCGCCCTTGCGGCTCTCGTAGTTGGTATAGAAGACGAAGCCGCGGGTATCCGCGTCCTTGAGCAGGACCATGCGCACGGCCGGCATGCCGTCCGGCCCCACGGTCGCCAGCGCCATGGCATTGGCATCATTGGGCTCCTTCGCCTGGGCCTCCTTGTACCAGGCGTCGAACAGCTCAAAGGGCTCAGCAAGCGGGTGGTTGGGCATGATCGGGATCGCGCTACGGGGCGGATTGACGGTCTATGTTAACCCACCTATCTAAGCTTCTGCCATAACCCATCCGAGCGCCGTCCGGATTCTTATCGCGTGCTGCCGGTGTCTCGCGGGCGGCGAGGGGTGGAAAGGAGCCTCGGGCGGCGCATGCGCGATCCATATGAAGTCCTGGGCGTGCCGAAGAGCGCGAGCGCCGAGGATATCAAGCAGTCCTATCGCAAGCTGGCGAAGAAGCTGCACCCGGATCTCAATCCGGGGAACAAGAAGGCCGAGCAGTCCTTCAAGGAGGTGTCGGCCGCTTATGACCTGCTGAGCGATCCGGAGAAGAAGGCGCGCTTCGACCGGGGCGAGATCGACGCCTCGGGGGCCGAGCGACAGCAGCCCTTCTACAAGGCCTATGCGGAGGGCGACGAGGGCGCCCGCTACCGCCGCTTCGACGGCGACGAAAGCCCCTTCGCCGACGACCTCTTCGCCGATCTCTTCCGCGGCGGGCCCGGCGGCGGGCGCCAGACCTTCCGCATGCGCGGCGCCGACGTGTCCTATACCCTCGAGGTCGATTTCCTGGAGGCCGCCAACGGCATTACCCGCCGCGTGACGCTGGCCGACGGCAAGACCCTCGATGTCACCATCCCGGCCGGCACAGAGGATGGCCAGACGCTCCGCCTCAAGGGTCAGGGCCAGCCCGGGCTGGGCGGGGCGCCAGCAGGCGACGCCTTCATCGAAATCCATATCCGTCCCCACCCCTTCTTCACCCGGACAGGCAACGACATCCATGTCGAGCTGCCGGTCTCGCTCGCCGAGGCGGTGCTGGGCGGATCGGTCAACCTGCCGACCATCGACGGCAAGGTCGCTCTCAAGATCCCGGCAGGCTCCAACAGCGGCACGGTGCTGCGCCTCAAGGGCAAGGGGGTGCTGAACCAGGCGACCCGGCAGCGGGGCGACCAGCTCGTCAAGCTCAAGGTCGTGCTGCCGGACCAGATCGACCCCGAGCTGAAGGAGTTCGTCGAACGCTGGAGCAAGACCCATTCCCATGACCCACGCAGCAAGGCGGGGTTCTCATGAGCTGGCGGCTGACAGAGGTTGTGACCGAGCTCTCCATTGACGTGACGGTGCTGAGAGGTTGGATCGATCAGCGCTGGATCCGCCCCAGCTCCACCGAGGGCGAGCTCGTCTTCGACGAGGCGGACATGGCGCGGGCTCGGCTTATCCGCGAGCTGAAGCAGGATCTCTCGGTGGGTGATGAAGCCATGCCGGTGGTGCTCCAGCTCCTGGACCAGGTCTACGCGTTGCGCAAGGCCCTGGGGGATCTCACCCGTGCCATCAAGGCTTGCCCCGAGTCGGTTCAGACCGCGATCGCTGAGAAGCTGAAGCCGAACTGACACCGCGGGAAACCCGCCGCGCGCGTTGACCGCCGGGTTCGATGCTGTAGGATGCCATCGCAGCTTTTGGTTTATTTTCAAACGCTTTAGCGGGGTTCTCATGAGCGATCGAAGCGGGCTTATGGCCGGCAAGCGCGGCTTGGTCATGGGCGTCGCGAACGACCGGTCGATCGCCTGGGGCATTGCCCGCGCCGTGGCGGCCGAGGGAGCGACGCTGGCCTTCACCTACCAGGGCGAGGCGCTGCAGAAGCGGGTGAAGCCTCTGGCGGATCAGGTGGGTGCGAACCATGTGCTGCCTTGCGACGTCTCCGATGAGGCGAGCATCGATTCCGTCTTCTCCGCCCTGGAAGCGGATTGGGGCGGTCTCGATTTCGTCGTCCATGCCATCGCATTCTCCGACAAGGAGGAGCTGAAAGGGCGCTACCTCGATACGACGCGCAAGAACTTTGCCATGACCATGGACATCTCCTGCTTCTCCTTCACCGCGGTCTGTCAGCGGGCGGTGAAGCTGATGCCGAAGGGGGGAAGCCTGCTGACTCTCACCTATTACGGGGCCGAGCGCGTCATGCCCCACTACAACGTCATGGGCGTGGCCAAGGCGGCGCTGGAGGCCAGCGTGCGCTACCTCGCCGCCGATCTGGGCGTGCAGGGCATCCGCGTCAATGCCATCTCCGCCGGGCCGATCAAGACGCTGGCCGCGTCGGGCATCGGCGATTTCCGCTACATCCTGCGCTGGAACGAGCTGAACTCGCCCTTGAAGCGCAACGTGACCACCGAGCAGGTCGGGGGTGCGGGAGTCTATCTTCTCAGCCACCTCTCCGAAGGCGTGACGGGCGAGGTTCATCACGTCGACAGCGGCTACCACCTGGTCGGCATGCTGCGCACCGATGCCGTCCAGGAGGTGAAGGGGATGCTG
>DATFRE010000120.1:0-3093 GCA_035263545.1 Dongiaceae bacterium | reverse complement strand
CGAGCACGAGGCGAGAAGCCTCGCGACCGATCCAGATGGTGGGCGGTCCTTCGTCCGGGTCGAAGCCGCAGAGGATCGTCTCGCGGGGCGGCCGCGCGCCGCAGGGTCCCGACGCCTCGCCGGTCATTCTCATCTCGAACTGCAGCCGCTGGACAGGGGCAAGCCGCCGTGCGCTTTGAGCTATGCGGTGGAAGTCGGCTGAATCGCGGGCGAGCCGGGTCGCCTTGACCCGCTCGGGGGCCCGTGACTAGCATGAAACCTCTCTCGACCATGTTGCCATTTCAGGAACCGGCGAGACTGTCGATGCCGGATCATACGAACATCCCCCCTGGCACGGGCGAGCCCGAGGACATCCTTGATCCGCGGCATTACGCGGGCGTGCGCTCCCAGGGCCGCAGCCTGCAGGCGCTGCCGCTCTGGTGCTACACCTCGGAGCGCTTCTTCCGGGCCGAGATGGAGCGGATGTTCCTCCGCAGCTGGAACCTCCTCGAGCGGCTCGATCTCGTGCCCAATCCCGGCGACTTCCATGCCCTCAGCTTCATGAATATCAAGCTGCTGATGGTCCGCGGCAAAGATGGCAGGGTCCGGGTCTTCGCCAATACCTGCCGTCATCGCGGCGCGACGGTCGCGGAGGGGCAGGGGAACTGCAAGGCCCTGCGCTGTCCCTATCATGCCTGGCTCTATTCCCTGGAAGGTGCCCTGATCGCCGCGCCCAACTACGACGACACCGAAGGCAATCCGCTGATCGACGATTCCAACCGCCAGGATTTCGGCCTCGTCGAGATCCCGAGCGACAGCTGGGACGGCTTCCTCTTCATCCGTTTCAAGGACGGTCCGGAAAGCCTGGCGGACCATCTGGGCAATCTCCGTTTGCAGCTCGCCTCCCATCGTCTCGAGGAGATGGTCTGCGTCCGGCGGGTCGTCTACGAGATGGACGCCAATTGGAAATGCTTCGTCGAAAACTATAGCGACGGCTATCACATCCCGGTGGTCCATCGGGATTCGCTCGCGCGGTGGAAGACGCCCTATGCGCGGGTGGAGGAGCCCAGCAGCAACTACAGGCTCGCCTTCGCCATGCATGAGGGCAGCCAGCTCCTGCTGCCCTTCCCCGATTATGAAGGCTTCCCGCCCATGCCGCAGATCGAGGAGCAGTGGAAGATGGGCACCTTCTTCACCACCATTCGCCCGGCGATGATGATGACGCTGGGCAATGACGGGGCGCTGGTCTTCCACAGCGAGCCGCTCTCCGCCACCAAATCGCGCCTGACCGTCAGCTCCCTCTTCCCGAAATCGACGGTCGAGCGCAACGATTTCGAGGAGATCGCGAAGAACTACTGGCGGCGCAACGAGATCGTGGTCGGAGAGGATGTGGCGATCTCGCTGCGCCAGCAGGCCGGGCTCGAATCCCCCTATGCCCGCATCGCCCGCCTGTGCAGCAGTGAGCGGACCCTCAACCAGATCGCCAATTGGGTCCTCGACCGGGTGATCGGCCCGCCGCAGTGACGTCTCAGAGCTTCGGATAGCGCAGCCGAAGCCCGGGCACGGCCATTGGTGCCGTATGGATGGACCAGCCGCAGAGGCTGGCGATGATCAGGGTCGACATGTCCGGGCCGCCGAAGGCGATGTTGGTCGGGGCCACCAGATTGAGCTGCTCCCAATCGTCGTAGAGGGTCACAAGCTCGCCGCTCCGCCTCAGCTGATAAATGATGTTGGGGTTGTACATGGCGATGTAGAGATCGCCGTTGCGGTCCAGGGCGATGCCGTCGGGTACCTGCCGCGGCAGTTCGACAATGACGGTTCTTTCGCCCGGCGATCCATCCGCGCGGATCTCGAGCCGAGAGATGAGGGGTGGTGAGGATTCGACGACATAGAGAGCGCGCCCATCGGCCGAGAGGCACATGCCGTTGGTGAAGCCGTTGGCGCTCTGGTTCCAGATCTCGGCCTCCCCGCCGGGCCGGATGCGCCAGATCACGCCGTTGCACGCACCCCAATCGCCCGAATCCGAGACGTAGAGATTGCCGGCGTCGTCGAAGACCGGATAGTTGGGAATCCGCATCTTCTGCCGGGCATTTCCATTCGCATAGAGCGAGAACTCGCCGTGCGGCCTGACCCTGTAGATCCCGGCCAGCCGGTCGACACAGGCATAGACATTGCCGTCGGAATCGTGGGCCATTCCCAGGATGAAGCCGCCGGCGATCCTGGCGAACTCGCCGCCGCTGCGGCCATCGAGGCTGAAGCGGTATATCTGCCCATCCTCGCCGCCGGCATAGATTCTTTCGTCGGATCCCCAGGCCACGGCCTCGGGATGGTCCAGCACATGTCCGAGATTGGTAAGGGCCAGCAAATTTTTCTCCTGAGCCATCCCGTTCTCTCCCTTGCCGCGCCCCGATCCCTTGACGGCCTTCAGAGGGAAAATATAATATTTTTCGGCGGGTTAGAGCAAAGTCCGGAATGCCGGAAATCGGTGCCCGGTGGAGCAGGGAGGCGTGATTGGGTCTGCTGGCCGATCAGGTTTGCATCGTCACCGGCGCCGGCCAGGGCCTCGGCCGCACGATCTCCCTGGAGATGGCCGCCGAGGGCGCCAAGCTCGCGTTGCTCGAACGGAATCCGGAGACCCTCGCCAAGGTGGCCGAGGAGATCCGACGCAAAGGCGGCACCGCCGAGACCTACACTCTCGACATCACCGATTACGATGCCTATGGCGAGGCGGTCGAGGATGTGCTGGGCAAGCTCGGCCAGATCGACGTACTCGTGAACAATGCCGCCATCAACCCGCCCTCGCTGACGATCCTCCAGGACACGCTGGCGAACTGGCGCCGGACGATCGAGATCAATCTCGAGGCCGTATTCATGGGTTCGAAGCTGGTGGCGCCGCATATGGTGGAACGGCGGCAAGGGCGGATCATACATATCGCCTCGATCCAGGGTTTCGCTTCCAGCGGCGAAGTCGGTTCCTACAACGCCGCCAAGGGCGGCATCCTCGCTTTGACCAAATCCATGGCGGTCGAACTCGGCCCCCATAACATCCTCGTCAACGCCGTGGCGCCGGGCTTCATGCTGACGCCGATGTCGATCGTCAACGGCATCAACGAG
>DATFRE010000119.1:0-6788 GCA_035263545.1 Dongiaceae bacterium | reverse complement strand
GTTCTCCCTGTTGAAATTGACCCCTCGGCGGCAGCACCGGCCAGGGCGAAGCGTTCGGATGCGCTTTCGGGCTCGCCGGCGAGCCGCAGAACTTCGATACCGAGACTAGAGGCAAACTGTCCAAACGGTCAAGTTCAGCCCCGGCGATCAGCGCCCTGCGTCACGCGCCGCCTGTCGGCCCCATTGCCGGCGCGAATCCCGCAGGCGCCGAGGACCATGCGGGTGATCAGCGCCGCACCCGCCGCGTAGTCGCCGGGCGCGAGACGCCGGCGCTTCAGCACCGCCCGTATCTGGCAGTCGAAATCGGCATAGGTCTGTGTCGCGGCCCAGAGGACGAAGAAGAGGTGAGGGGCATCGACCGGGCGCATCCTGCCTTCGGCGACCCAGCGATCGATGACGCGCGCCTTCTCCTTCACCCAACGATGGACCTGGTCGCGCAGATAGTCGTCGACCTCGGGCGCGCCATGCAGGATCTCGTTGGCGAAGACCTTGGAGGCATAGGGCTGGCGGCGGGAGGCTTCCATCTTGGCGGAGACATAGTCGGCAAACGCGGTCGCGGGATCGGCCTCGGCGCGGATGCCGTCGCCGCTGGCGAGCCAGGCCTCCAGGATGCGCTGGAGCACCGCCCGGTAGAGCTGCCGCTTGGTGCGGAAGTAGTAGTGCACATTGGCCTTGGGCAGGCGCGCCCTGGCGGCGATCATGGCGGTGGTGGCGCCCGAAAAGCCGGTCTCGGCGAAGATCTGCTCGGCGGCGGCGAGGATGCGCGCCTCGCTGTCGAGGCGCCGGCGCTCGCGCCGGGTCGCCGCCGCGCCCGATGCCGGTTCCTCCCCCCTCGCTTCCTGGCCCTTCATGGCTCCCCTTTATTCCGCCCGAGGCCCCGTTCTCAAGACAAAGTTGACCATTTGGTCAGATTGAGCTTAGCATTTTCGCGAAACCCGGGGCTAGGCCCATGGCCGAGAGCGACCCGGGCAAGCCGGCGGCAGGAGGGCTGCCGGCCCCTTCGAACAGGGACCGCGCATGAGCAAGCCGTCTGCCGAGGCCGCCAGCGCCCCGGATACCGCTCCCGATATCGCCCCGGGCCGCCTGACACCGGCCGAGTATCATGCCAATTTCGGCGATATCGAATCCCCACTCCAGCGCGCCGAGGCGCTGATCGATGCCAGCCGCTGCTATTTCTGCCATGACGCGCCTTGCATCGAGGCCTGCCCCACCGGCATCGACATTCCGGGATTCATCCGCAAGATCGCGACCGACAATGTGAAGGGTGCTGCCGTCACGATCCTGGAGCAGAACATATTCGGCGGCACCTGCGCACGGGTCTGCCCGACGGAGATCCTCTGCGAGCGGGCCTGCGTGCGCAATGCAGGGGAAGGCCGGCCGGTCAATATCGGCGCGCTGCAGCGCTATGCCACGGATCACCTCTTCGCGCTCGGCGTCGAGCCGTTTCAGCGCGCGGCGCCGACGGGCCGGCGGATCGCCATCGTCGGCGGCGGGCCGGCGGGGCTCGCCTGCGCCCATCGTCTCGCCCTTCTGGGTCATGAGACGGTTGTCTTCGATGCCCGCGAGAAGCTGGGCGGGCTCAACGAATATGGGATTGCGGCCTATAAGCTGCCGGAGGATTTCGCCCAGAACGAGGTCGGCTTCATCCTGGGGCTGGGCGGTATTGCGGCGCGGACGGGCCAGGCCCTGGGCCGCGACATCGCGCTCGCCGATCTCAGGCGCGATTTCGACGCGGTCTTCCTCGCCATGGGCTTCGCCGGCGTCAATGCGCTGGCCGCGGAGGGCGAGGAGTTGGCGGGGGTGGAGGATGCCGTCGCCTATATCGCACAACTGCGCCAGACGGCGGACAAATCGACCCTGCATATCGGGCGCCGGGTGGTCGTCATCGGCGGCGGTAACACCGCCATCGACATCGCTGTGCAGAGCAAGCGGCTGGGGGCAGAGGATGTGACCATCGTCTACCGGCGCGGCCCCTCGCATATGAGCGCCACCGATCACGAGCAGGCCTTCGCCCAGACCAACGGCGTCAAGATCAAGCATTGGGCGCGCCCGCGCCGCCTGCTCGCCCGGGGGCATCACGTCGCCGCGGTCGAGTTCGAGTATACGCGGATCGAGGAGGGGAGCCTCGCCGGCACCGGCGAGCGCTTCGCCCTCGAGGCCGATATGGTGTTCAAGGCCATCGGCCAGATCATGCTGCCCGATCCGCTGAGCGAGGATGGGCGGGTGGTGCTGGAACTGAAGGATGGCCGCATCGCGGTGGACGCCCATCACGCGACCTCGCTTCCGCGTGTCTATGCCGGCGGCGATTGCGTCGCGAGTGGGCAGGATCTGACGGTGCAGGCGGTCGAGGATGGCAAGCGCGCCGCCGCTGCCATCGACCGCTATCTGGCGAAACGATAGCGCTCAAGGAAGGAGGGTCCCATGGCAGACCTGAGATCGGAGTTCGTGGGCATCAAATCGCCCAATCCCTTCTGGCTCGCCTCGGCGCCGCCCACCGACAAGGAACACAACGTGGTGCGGGCCTTCAAGGCCGGCTGGGGCGGCGTGGTCTGGAAGACCCTGGGCGACGATCCCCCGATCGTGAACGTCGCCTCGCGCTACGGCGCGCTCCATGTCAACGGCGACAAGATGGTCGGCTTCAACAATATCGAGCTGATCACCGACCGGCCGCTGGAGGTGAACCTGCGCGAGATCAAGCAGGTGAAGCGCGACTGGCCCGACCGGGCCATGGTGGTCTCTCTGATGGTGCCCTGCGAGGAGATGCCCTGGGCGCGGATCCTGAAGCAGGTGGAGGAAACGGAGGCCGATGGGGTCGAGCTCAATTTCGGCTGTCCTCACGGCATGTCGGAGCGCGGCATGGGCTCCGCCGTGGGCCAGGTCCCGGAGTATGTCGAGATGGTGGCCCGCTGGTGCAAGGCCCATACCCGCATGCCGGTGCTGGTGAAGCTGACGCCCAATGTCACCAACATCCTGGGACCCGCGCGGGCGGCCAAGACAGGCGGGGCCGACGGCGTCTCCCTCATCAACACCCTCAACTCCATCACCTCGATCGATCTCGACATCATGGCGCCGACCCCGACGGTGGATGGCAAGGGAACGCATGGCGGCTATTGCGGTCCGGCGGTGAAGCCCATCGCTCTGCACATGGTGGCGGAGATCGCGCGCGACGGAATCACCCGGGGCCTTCCGATTTCCGCCATCGGTGGCATCGCCACATGGCGCGACGCCGCGGAGTTCATCGCGCTGGGCGCCGGCACGGTCCAGGTCTGCACTGCGGCCATGCATTACGGCTTCAAGATCGTCGACGACATGATCGACGGGATGAAGAACTGGATGGACGAGAAGGACTATGCCCGGATCGAGGATTTCCGGGGCCGTGCGGTGCCCAATGTCACCGACTGGCAGTACCTCAACATGAACTACAAGATCGTGGCCCGGATCGACCAGGATCTCTGCATCAAATGCGGGCTCTGCCACATCGCCTGCGAGGATACCTCGCATCAGTCCATCGCCGCCAAGCGGGTCGATGGCCAGCGCCGCTACCACGTGATTGACGAGGAATGCGTCGGTTGTAATCTTTGCCAGCATGTCTGCCCGGTGCCGGACTGCATCAGCATGGTGCAGGTCGATACCGGACAGCCCTATCTGAACTGGACGCAGCATCCGCAGAATCCGATGCGCAAGGCGGCCGAATAGTCATGCCCGACGGGAGAAACCATGAACACGAATATCCGCATCGATAGCGACCGGCTGTGGCAGAGCCTGATGGAGCTGGCCAAGATCGGGGCGACGGAGAAGGGCGGGGTCTGCCGCCTGGCGCTGACGGATCTGGACCGCCAGGCCCGCGACCTGTTCCGGCAATGGGGCGAGGCGGCGGGCTGCCGCATCACTGTGGACAAGATGGGCAACATCTTCGCCCGCCGGCCGGGCAAGGACGAATCCCTGCCGCCGGTCATGACCGGCAGCCATATCGACACCCAGCCCACCGGCGGCAAGTTCGACGGCAATTACGGCGTCATGGCCGGGCTCGAGGTGCTCCGCACTTTGAACGACTTCAATTACGAAACCACGCGGCCCGTCGAGGTGGTGGTCTGGACCAATGAGGAGGGCTCGCGCTTCGCCCCGGCCATGGTGGCCTCGGGCGTCTTCGCCGGGGTCTTCGACCTCGACTACGGGCTCTCGCGCAAGGATGTCGACGGCAAGTCCATGGGCGAGGAGCTGCAGCGCATCGGCTATGCCGGGGAAGCCGCCTGCGGCGGCCGGCCCGTCGCCGCCTTCTTCGAGGCCCATATCGAGCAGGGGCCGATCCTGGAGGCCGAGGGCAAGACCATCGGCGTGGTCCAGGGGGTGCAGGGCATCCGCTGGTACGAGATCACCGTGACGGGGCAGGAGGCCCATGCCGGGCCGACGCCCATGCCACGGCGCAAGGACGCGCTCCTGGGCGCCTCGCGCATGGTCCAGGCGGTGAACCGCATCGGCCTTGCCAACCTGCCCAATGCCTGCGCCACCGTGGGCATGCTCCAGGTCTCGCCCAACTCGCGCAACGTCATCCCCGGAAAGATCTTCTTCACCATCGACTTCCGCCATCCCGATGCCGAGGTGCTGAAGCGCATGGGCGAGGAGGGTAAGGCGGAGTGCGAGAAGATCGCGGCCGAGATCGGCCTCAATCTCGACTTCAAGGAGATCTGGTACTCGCCGCCGGTGAAGTTCGCCGATGAATGCGTGGCCGCGGTCGGCAAGGCGGCGGAGGAGCTGGGCTTCTCCAGCCGCGGCATCATCAGCGGCGCCGGGCATGATGCGGTCTATCTCTCGCGGGTCGCACCCACGGGCATGATCTTCGTGCCCTGCAAGGACGGCATCAGCCATAACGAGATCGAGGATGCCAAGCAGGAGGAGCTGGCCGCGGGCTGCGACGTGCTGCTGCGCGCCATCATCGAGCGGGCGAACGCGCCGGTGAGCTGATCGGTTCGGCGCGCGCCGCGGCGACCGGACGGGAAAAGAACAGGGAGTTCGAAGCGAAGCAGCATGGCCAAAGCGAGTCTCAAGATCGTCTCGGATCAGACCAGGATCGCCGATGCGCCGGCGATCGAGATCCGTGGGCTCTCCCTCGTCTTCGCCACGGCCGATGCGCCGGTCATCGCGCTCTCCAATGTCGATCTCAGCATCCGGCGCGGCGAGTTCGTCTCCTTCATCGGCCCGTCGGGCTGCGGCAAGACGACCCTGATGCGCGTCATCGCCGATCTGGAGCAGCAGACCGAGGGCGAGATCACGGTCAACGGCGTCTCCCCGCGGGAGGCGCGGCTCGCCCGTGCCTATGGCTATGTCTTCCAGGCGCCCGCCCTCTATCCCTGGCGCAGCGTGCAGGCCAATGTGACCCTACCGCTGGAGATCATGAAGATGCCGCGGGCCGAGCGCGCCAAGCGCGCCGCCAGATATCTCGAGATGGTGGGCCTCACGGGATTCGAGCGGAAGTTCCCCTGGCAACTCTCCGGCGGCATGCAGCAGCGGGTCTCCATCGCGCGTGCCCTCAGCTTCGAACCCCAGTTGTTGCTGATGGACGAGCCCTTCGGGGCGCTGGACGAGATCACCCGCGACCATCTGAACGAGCATCTGATCCGGCTCTGGGAGGCGACGCGCAAGACCGTTGTCTTCGTCACCCACTCCATCGCCGAGGCGGTGTTCCTGTCGAGCCGGATCGTGGTCATGAGCCCGCGACCCGGGCGCATCATCGATGTGATCGACAACAACCTCTCGGGCAAGCGCACCCTCGACATCCGCGACAGCTCGGAGTTCCTCGCCGTCGCCCATCGCGTGCGCGAGGCGCTCTATGCCGGGCGGTCCTATGAGGATTGAGCTGCGATGAGGATTGAAGTGCGATGACGGGCGCCGGCATCGCCGTTGCTGCCCGGCCCGGGAGCGGAGCCTGGCGCCGGCTGGCCGAGGGCCGGGCGCTGCCGGTCGCAACGGTCGTCCTCATCATCCTCGTCCTCTGGTATGCGGCGGCGATCGGGCTCAACGCGCCGCAGGTGCGCGACCGGCTGAATCGCTCGGGGCAGAACTGGACCACCCGCGATCTCATCGCCGCCACCTGGTCCATGGAGCGGCCGGTGCTGCCGACGCCCGACCAGATCGGGGCCGAGTTGTACAAGTCGGTCTTCGCCACGCCGCTCACCAGCAGGCGCAGCCTCGTCTATCATGCCTATGTCACCGCCTCGGCGACGGTGGTGGGTTTCCTGCTAGGCTCCCTTCTGGGCATCCTGCTCGCCATCGGCGTGGTGCATCAGCGCACCCTCGACCGCAGCCTGATGCCCTGGGTCATCGCCTCCCAGACCGTGCCCATCCTCGCCATCGCCCCGATGATCATCGTGGTGCTGGGCAATTTCGGCTTCGTGGGACTCCTGCCGAAATCGATCATCTCCATGTATCTCTGCTTCTTTCCCGTCACCATCGGCATGGTGAAGGGCCTGCGCTCGCCCGATCCCCTGCAGATGGATCTGATGCGCAGCTATAGCGCGAGCGGGAGCCAGGTCTTCTGGAAGCTGCGCTGGCCGGCTTCCGTGCCCTTCCTCTTCGCCTCGCTCAAAGTCGCCATCGCCATCAGCCTGGTGGGCGCCATCGTCGGCGAGCTGCCGACCGGCGCGAGCGCGGGGCTGGGTGCACGCCTCCTCAGCGGCTCCTATTTCGGGCAGACGGTGCAGATCTGGTCGGCGCTTCTCATGGCGGCATTTCTGGGCGCGGGCCTGGTCTATCTGATCGCCTTTTTCGAGCGCCTCGTGCTCGGCCGCATG
>DATFRE010000118.1:0-7951 GCA_035263545.1 Dongiaceae bacterium | reverse complement strand
CCGATCACCGCATCGAGCACCGGCACCTGCTGGACAGGATTGAAATCCGGCGCGCCCTGCCATTGAAGCTCGACGCCGAGGGCATCGGCGGCCGCCTGGGCACCCTTGCGCATGGTGATATAGAAGGCGTCGGTGGTGAGGCCGGGGATGAGCGCAATCACCTTCTTGTCGCCCGCTTGCGCAGCACCCGGCAGAACAGCGAGAACGGCCATGGCGGCGGCGAGAACAAGCGCGGTCGCTTTCTTCATGACGTCTCCTCCTGATGAGTTGCCCGCCCGTCTTGCGTGGGCGGCTCGGAAATAGCGCGCCAAATCGTAACCACGCCCTGAGAGCCCCGGCAATCGCGATTTCGGCGATGCCGGCGCGGCAAACAAGGATTGGCGTCACAGGCCGAGAGCCGGCCACTCAGGCCGCGGCCCTGACGCTCCTGGCGATGCTCTCGATGGCTGCAATGCCGGAAAGATAGGCGCCATGGCAGGTGGCGAAGAAATCCGGAGAGGTGGCCTCGCCCGCAAAGAACAGAATGTCATCCACCGGTCGGGCGAGCTCCTTGCGCTGATGCCCATTGCCCGGCGTCGCCGCCGAATAGGAGCCGAGCGTCCAAGGATCGCCTTCCCAGGCCGTGACGATGGTCCGCGAGGACAGCGCCTTGCGGATCCCGCCGCCGAAGACCTTGACGAGCCGTTCCGTCAGATTGTCCACGGAAGCAGCGGTCCCGGCGCGTTCGAGCCAGGAGCCGAAGCGCCCTCCCGTGACGCCGACGACATAGTCGAAGCCGAAAGGGCGGAGCAGGACCGACATGGGCACCTCATCACCCTCGGCCATGATGGCAGCGCTGGGCGGCGCACCCGGACCGAAGGGGTCGTGGGTCAGCATGATGCCGATGCGGTTATGGACCCCCAGCGGCAGCTCGGCGGCGGCCTCGTGTTTCCATGCCGGCAGCGGCGGATCGAAGGCGATGCGGCCCGAGGCCAGCATATTGGTGGAGACGGTCAGGAGGAGCCGGCGCCCCTTCACCGTGCCTTTGGCGCTCTCCACTGTGACGCCCGCCTTGCCCCAGCGGACGCGCTCGACCGGTGCGTTGAGCGTGACGGGAAGGCCGGCCGCCCAGAGCGCGACCAGAGCGCCATAACCCTCTCGGAGAGGCCAATTCTCCTCGGTGTCGTTATAGGCGACGCTGTCGATGATCGAGACCTGGTCGATGTCGCGGGAGGTCCCCAGGGTGAACCAATAGGCGATGAAGGGTGCCCAGCGGTTCTCGAGATCGACGACATCGGCGACCGCAACATCATCGCCACGGGCGACCGCCGCATCGATGGCCGCGTCATTGGCCTCGCGGAGCGCTAAGAGCTCCTCCCGCATCTCGGCCGTCGCCCAGCCATTGCCGGCGTAGATGTTGGTCCGCCAGGCGCCGTCCCTGCGGTAGTGGAAGCCGAAGCAATCGGCGATGGCGACGAAGGGATTGAGGCTCGCCGAATGCATCCAATGGCAGCCGAGATCGAAGGGAATGCCGGGGGCGAGCTCTTCCGTATAGGCGCGGCCGCCGATGCGGTGCGAGGCTTCGAGCAGATGAAAGCTCAAACCGCGCTCCGCCGCCGCCTTGGCGGCCGACAGGCCGGCCGAGCCCGCGCCCACGATGACGACGTCAACCTCCGATGCGGCCACGATCATCTCCCGGTCGATTGCCAGGGCGATATACCCTGCCCCAGCGCCACCCGGCCAGCCCGAAACGGCCGGCTCTCGCGGTGGTTGCGACCCGAGGCTATTCTCGCCGCATGGGGTCGAGAAGCGACAGCGAACCTCTCCAAAGCCTGGCACGCTTTGCCGGCAGGCTCATCGACCAAGTTGCCGGCCACACCCTCGATGATGCGGCAGTGCGGGAAATCGCGCCCCGTATCGTCGAGGCGCTGAGCGGAAGCCTCGCGATCGACGGCGCCTTCGTCGCCCTGCTGTATCGCAATGCGCCGCCGACGGTGGTCTCGCAGACGAGCTGGCCCGAACCGAATCCCCGCTATGCCGAGGGTCCCTATCTGCTCGACCCCTTCACGAGGTCTTCCTCAAAAGGCCCGAGGGCGGGTGCTTTCGCCTGGGCGAGCTGGTCTCCCGGGGATTCACCCGCTCGGAATATTTCCGGAGCTATTACCGCCATCTCGATCTCTGCGACGAGATCGGCTACGTGCTGCCGCTGGACGATGAGAGCGCTGCGCATGTCTCGCTCGCGCGATCGCTGAGGCTTCCCCGCTTCACCCACCGGGAGCATGCCTGGCTCGTGGCTGCCCAGCCGATCACAGAGGCGCTGATGCGCCGGCTGTGGCTCGGCCAGACCGAGCGGCTAGCCGCGGGCGCTGCCGAACGCTCCTCCCTGCACCACACCCTCAACCAGGCTCTCGCATGTTTCGGCAGTTCCCTGCTGACGGAACGCGAGGCGGAGGTCGTGCAGCTCCTGCTGCGGGGAAACACGGTGAAGGGCATCGCACGGCCCCTCGACATCGCCCCGGGCACGGTTCGCAATCACCTGAAGCAGATCTATCGCAAGCTGGGCGTGACCTCCCAGGGCCAGCTCTTCAACCTCTTCTTCCGATCGCTGGAGCGAGCCGGAAGCGATCCCGCCGAGAATCCCGCGGGGCTCTCCCTCTGAGACAACTGCGCGGTCTGTCCCATTTGGGATATTGCCCGCGACGGTGGCGAGCCGTCACACTCCGCATAACGGCCTTCGAGGCCGGTATCGGAGGAAGCCCATGACCGCCGCGACCGCGACGATGCTCGTCAACGACCACGCCCAGGCGATCTGGCAGAAGGACCGTGATCATTTCCTGCATCCCTGGACCCATTTCGATTCTTTCAAGCAGGAGGGATCTCTCGTCATAACGGAGGGCAGCGGCCCCTATGTGATCGATGCCCAGGGACAGCGCTATCTCGACGGCATCGGCTCGCTCTGGTCCATGGGCATCGGCTATGGCCGGGAGGAGATGGCCGATGCGATCGCCGACCAGGTGCGCCGCCTGGCGTTCTTCAACACCTTCGTCGACACCACCAATCCGCCGGCGGCGGAGCTGGCGCACAAGCTTGCAGAGCTCGCCCCCGGCAGCCTGAACCACGTCCTCTTCGCCTGCACCGGCTCGGATGCAAACGATTCTGCCGTCCGCCTCAGCCACTACTATCATGCCCGGCGCGGCGAGCCGCAGCGCCGGCATATCATCTCGCGCATCGACGCCTATCACGGCAGCACCTATCTCGGCATGTCGCTCACCGGTCGGCAGGGCGACCGGTCAACCAGCTTCCACTACATCACCGACATCGTTCACCACGTCTCCTCGCCCTATGTCTATCGCCGGCCCAAGGGCATGAGCGTGGAGGCCTTCTGCGATTTTCTGGTCGAGGAGCTGGAGGCGAAGTTCCTGGCACTGGGACCCGAGACTGTGGCCGCCTTCATCGCCGAGCCCATCCTCGGTGCCGGCGGCGTGCTGGTTCCCCCACCGGGCTATCATGCCCGGACGCGGGAGCTCTGCCGGCGTCATGGCGTCCTCTACATCTCCGACGAGGTCGTGACCGCCTTCGGACGGGTCGGCCATTGGTTTGCCTCGAAGGATGTCTTCGACATCGAGCCCGACATCATCACTTCGGCCAAGGGCCTGACCTCGGGCTATGTGCCGCTGGCGGCCGCGATCTATTCCGACGCGATCCACGAGGTGATCAGCGCGCCCGATGCCGATGCCTGGTTCACCCATGGCTTCACCTATTCGGGCCACCCGGTCGCCTGTGTTGCCGGCCTGAAGAACATCGAGATCATGGCGCGCGAGGATATCTGCGGTCATGTCCGCGAGGTCGGCGCGCATCTGGAATCGCGGCTCGCGGATCTCTACGATCTGCCCATCGTCGGCGATGTGCGCGGCCGCAACTTCATGATGTGCACCGAATATGTCGCCGACAGGGCGACCGGCCGTCTGTTCGAGCCGGGGATCAATATCGGCAAGCGCATCGCCCGGCACTGCCAATCGCAAGGCCTGATCGTGCGCCCGCTCGAGCATCTGAACATCATGTCGCCAGCGTTGATCCTGACCCGCAGCCAAGTCGACGAGCTGGTGGAGAAGCTCAAGGCGGGCATCAAGGCGACGGTGGACGAGCTGACCCGCGAAGGCGTTCGGATCGCCTAGACCGGATTGCGCTGCCGCGCCAGGCTCGGCCGCTCTCCGCCGCCTGCCAGCTGAGGAGTGCCGGCAGGCCGAGGGCGAGGTCGCGCGCCCGCTTCAGGATCGAGAGCGCGAGCGCCATCTCCGGGCTAATACCGAACATGCCGCCGAGCAAGATATAGGCGCCTTCCTGAACGCCGAGGGCATTCGGAACGGCGAAGGCGACGCTCCGGATGGCGTAGAGCAGGCTCTCGACCACCAGCACTGCGCCGAAGCCGAGAGGCGCGCCCATGAATCTCAGTGCGAGCCAGGGCTCGATGGCAGCCGCCACCCAGGCGGCGAGATGCAGCAGGAAGCTCACGACCAGGCCACGACGCCGATGATAGACGGTCCGGATGGCCGCCTGAATAGTTGCCGCCCCGGTGGCCGCACTGACGGCCCATTGGCGCAGGATCCGTCTCGCGAAGCGTTCGATGATCGAAAAGCCCCATCGCTGCATGAGAATGACGGCAATTGTGATTCCGGTGGCGCCGGCGAGACAGGCGGCGACCAGCACGCCGACGGAGGCCTCGGGATGGAGCGCCAGGAGAATTCCGAGACCAACCGCCGTGTAAGTGATCTGGCCCAGAAGCTCCATGGTCGCGTCGACGATCGACGAGGCCATGGCCATCATGCCAGCCAGGCCCGCGACCGTCGCCGATCGGGCGCCGAGGAAATAGCCGCCGACTTGCGATAGCGGCAGCACCTCCGACCCGCCGTCCCGGACCAGCCGCGCCCAGATCAGCATCCAGGGTGGAACCCACTCTGCGGCGGGCAGCAGGACCCACCAGGCAATCCCGCAAAGGGCGCCGACGCCAAGATGGACCGTGACGATCGTCAAGAAGCCGAGCCATCCGACATCGCTCAGCGCGGCGCCCACATCGGCGAAGCCGTAATGGCCCACCATCAGCGTGACGACGCCAAGCCCCGCCATGAATGCGAGAAGAGCGAAGAGCCTCATGGTTGCACTATAGGCCGGGAAGTGCCTCCGTCGATGCCGGGAAACGGCTCGATATCACGTGGCGGGTTGCTCTTTCCTGCGGCCGAGACTCCAGAGCCTGAGGCCGGAAAGCGCCACATTCGCCATCGCCGGCAAGAACTGCGGCCGCAGCAGATTCTCATCGAAGCTGTCCATGCGGCGGCGATTCTCGGCGTAGCAATCCTCGAGGAAGCTGCGGAAATTGAATCCGTCCAGGAAGACGCTGGCCTGGGTCGCGGCAAAATTCTTGCCGTCGCCGCCCTCGGCCCCCTTCCGCACCGTGCCAGCCATGCGCCGGAAGGCCCGTATGTAGTATCTGAGCGAGGTGACGCCGCGCAGCGCGCTCGAGGCGCGCCCATGCCGTACCTCCCGAAGCGCCATCCAATTCACGAAGAAAACGATATGGCGGGTCTCCTCATGCATCAGCACTTCGAAGATCGAGAACATCTCCTCGGGCAGGAAGCCGGATTGCCGCGCGATCTTGAAGACGCCGAAGCCAAGGAAGGAATCGAGGCATTCGCCGTAACCGAAATCGATGAAGGCCGTCTCGATATCGGCGGGAAGCGGCTCCAGGGGCGGCTCGTCGATCTCGATCTTATAGCGCTCGATCATGACCTCGAGCAGCCGGGCATGGCGGGCCTCTTCTCGGCCCTGGAGCGCCACGGCCTCATGGATGACCGGATCGTCGATGGTCTTGGCGAATTCGTTGACAATGGCCCCGGCCCTGCGCTCGGTCCTGAGGACCTCCTGCCAGAAGGGGACTGAGCGAAGCCGCTCATGCGCCGGGCCGTCGAGGTCGGGCCAGGGCAAGGTGTCAGGATTGTAATCCGGGTGGCTGGCGATGAACTGCCGGCAAAAACGCTCTTTGTGCTCCTGAGACCCTATCTTCATCTAAATCCCGCCGCCTGTAGTGTAGTTTAGACTCTAATAGGGGGCGGAAGTCGCGACAGTCAACATGGCCGCTTGTCGCGGCTCGACCGGCTATTCCCCGTAGGGGACCCAGATGTTCTTTACCTGGGAGGCCCGGCGCAAATATTGCGGGCCCTGCCCCTCGGCGGACAACCAGTCGCGCGGCCGGCCATGGCTGACCCAGGTCGCCTTCAGATTGCCGGCGGATTCCCGTTCTACCATGGTGCTGCCGGCATGCGAGCCGACATACCAGAGGGCCGCCACATCGTCATGCTGGGCCAGCACCTTCGCCAGCTCGTCGCGCGCGCCGGTGACAATATTGATCACGCCCGGGTGAAGATCGCTCGTATCGAAGACCTGGTAGAGATCGGTCGCAATCAGCGCATGGCGCGACGAAGGGACAGCGATGACGCGGTTGCCCAGGGCCAGTGCCGGCAGGATCAGCGAGACGAAAGCGAGCAGCGGCGCTTCGTCGGGACAGACGATGCCCATGACGCCCCAGGGTTCGACCATGGCGAGGGTCACGTTGCGCGTCCGCGTCGCATGGACGGCGCCATCGAATTTGTCCGCCTGGGCGGCGTAGTAGAACATGCGCCGGATCGCGAGGCTCACTTCCGCTTTCGCGGCCGCGGCTGCGGTGCCGGTCAGGCTTGCGAGCCGCGCCTCGAATTCCGCTGCGCGGGCGGCGAGGTTCTCGGCGAGGTAGTAGAGGACCTGGGCCCGGTTGTGACCGGTCGCGGCACCCCATGCCTTGGCCTGATGCGCCGCCTCGACGGCGTTACGGATGTCCTTGCGGTTGCCGAGGCCCGCCTGGCCCGCGGGGTGGCCGTCTGCGCCCAGCACCGTATAGCTGTAGCCCGAATCGGGCCGCCCCTGCTTGCCGCCGATATAGAGCTTGGCGGTCCGGTCGATGCCGGGAAGGCCCCGCATTGCAGTCTCCGCATCGGCCACAGGCAAAGCGGAAGGCTGGGACTCTGCAGGCTCCGGGCCTGCCGCGGGCTCCGCCTCTTCAGCGGATGCCCGAAGATATTCCCACATGCCCTCGCGCCCGCCTTCGCGCCCGACCCCGCTTTCGCGATAGCCCCCGAAGCCCGAGGCCGCATCGAACAGGTTGGTCGAATTGATCCAGACGACTCCCGCCTGGAGCCTGGAAGCGGTCTCCATGGCAAGGCCGATCGATTCGGACCAGATCGAGGCGGCGAGCCCGTAGCGCGTGTTATTGGCGAGTGCGATCGCCTCGTCGGGAGTTCGGAAGCTCATGCTCACGAGCACCGGCCCGAAGATCTCCTCGGTCGCCACCGTCGAGGCCGGCTCGACCTCGGTCAGCAGCGTGGGCGGGTAGAACAGGCCCTTCTGCGGCAATGCCGTACCCGGCTGGAAACAGGCGGCTCCCTCCGCGCAGCCCTTCTCCACCAGGCGCCGGATGCGCTCGAGTTGGACCGGGGCGACGATGGCGCCGATATCGATCGACTTGTCCAGCGGGTCGCCCACGCGCAGATGGGCCATCCTGGTCTTGAGCTTGGCGTGGAAGCGCGCCGCGATCCCTTCCTGCACCAGGAGCCGCGAGCCGGCACAGCAGACCTGGCCCTGGTTCAGCCAGATCGCATCGACCAGCCCTTCGATGGCGCTGTCCGGATCGGCATCGTCGAAGACGATGAAAGGCGATTTGCCGCCCAGCTCCAGCGACAGCTTCTTGCCGCTGCCAGCGGTCAACTGCCGGATCTTCCGGCCGACCTCGGTCGAGCCCGTGAAGGCGATCTTGTCGATCCCGGGATGGGCTACGATCAGGGCGCCGGTCTCGCCGTCCCCGGTGACGATGTTGACGACGCCATCGGGAAGCCCCGCCTCCTTGACGATCTCGGCGAAGGCAAGCGCGGTCAGCGGCGTGTATTCG
>DATFRE010000117.1:0-3779 GCA_035263545.1 Dongiaceae bacterium | reverse complement strand
ATCTTTCGGCCCTCGACAAGCTTGACGCCGTGCTCGACTACAAGGCGGGGCATCTCTACTCGGGGGCGACGCGCATCGGCAATCTGGCCCTCAAGCTGAACCTCGCGGCGGGCACGCTCGTCATCCAGACCCTGAGCGGGCAGGTCTATGGCGGCAGCTTCCAGATTCAGAACGGCCGCATCGTCAGCCGCGGCACGCCGAGCTACAGCGGCCGGCTGATTACGTCGAATCTCGAAATTTCCCAGGTCGGCCAGACCGGCCGCCTGAGGGGGCCGATCTCCATCAATGCCGATCTTGCTGGCACGGGCGCCTCGGAGTGGGATCTCGTCAACTCGCTGCGGGGCCGGGGCAAGATCGCCGGCCGGGTGACGGTGCTCGGCCGCGCCGAGGAGGCAGCCGGCACCGCCGTGCTCAATCTGCTGGGCCAAGAGCTCTCGGCGGTGCGCGGCGTGACGGGCGCACTCAGCACTCTGGTTAATCTCTTCGTCGGCAAGCCGAACGACCTGGCCGGGGATTTCGCCATCGATCGTGGCCTGCTCACGACCCAGAACACGACGGCGAGCAATCCGCAGGGGCGGCTGCTGTTCCACGGCAAGGTCAATCTTCCGCCCTGGACGATGGCCCTGCTCGGCGACGTCTATCAGCTCCCGCAGACGCAGAAGCCGATCATGACCGTCAATCTGCAAGGCTCGATCGATGGCCCGAATGTCGGCGTCAGCGGTGCCGCCTTCCAGCAGAACAACAAGCCGAGCAATCAAGGTGGAAACCCGCTGCAGCAGCTTCTTGGCCAGCAGCAACAGCCACAACAGCAGCAGCAGAAAAAGGTCGATCCCCTGGCGCCGCTGCTGCAGAACCTGCTCGGCGGCCAGAAATCACCTTAGTTCAACAATAGGAACCCCTCCCCCTTTGGGGGGCGGGGCTGGAAGCCTTGGCGTCATCTGGCCTACTGCGTCTTTGCCGGCGGCACGTAGCTCGGCAGAGTGACACGATAGACCAGCACCAGCGTGTCGACGTCCTTGCCGGTGGAATCGGCATAGGGCTTTCCCTGCACGACGCCATGCTGGGTGATGAAGTCGTTGTCGCTGCCCACGAACAGGAAATAGTCATTGGGTGTGGCGGGGTCGTTCACCGGCAGGAGTGCCATGCTCTCCCACTTCTCATAGAGATCATTGGCATCGCCCGGCGCGCCATTGTGCAGGCCGAAGCGGTTGAGCTGGGCGTTGTCATTGATGTCGATGAAGCGGGTGTATTCGGCCGGAGTCACAGAGGGATCGAGCTCGCCCTTCGGCGCCATCGGCGTGGTGCCGTCGAACGCCGTTCCGGCGATGTTGGTGGCCTTGGCGATGCTGATCAGATCGACGCTGCGGTAGAGCGAGGTGGGATCCTTGGCGGCGAAGCCTCGGCCGCTGTCGCGGGCGATCAGCAGGAACTGCTTGTCGTTCAGCGCGAGGAGCTCGCTCTGGGCGGCAACAAGGGTCTTGCCCTTGGCATCCTTGAAGCGCGGGAGCTGAACGACATATTCACCCGTCAGCTTCGGCGCAGCCGGATCGCTGATGTCATAGGCGAGCATGCGGGTGTTGAAGCGGGTCGGGCTCGAACCGCCCTTGCCGCCATCCTGGATCGTCGCGCTCTGCAGCAGCGCATAGAGGTGCTTCCCGTCAGGACCCACCGCCAGGCCCTCGAAACCCTGGTTGTTCTGGCGGCCCGACTCCGGATTCTCCGGCGACGGCGCGGCGCCGCCCTTAGGCGGGTTGTTGGAGGCGAAGTTCTCCTCGCCCTTGCGCATGGGGATGAAGGCGGTCGGCGGACGAATGACGGCAAGCATCTTGCCGTCGGGGGCATAGTGATAGATGTAGGGGCCGTATTCATCGCTGACCCAGAAGCTGCCATCAGCCATATGGACGACGCCCTCATTGTCCAGCGTGATGCGGCCATTTGCGACGGGCAGGTCGGGCAGGCCGTTGGCGGCCTTGCGCACGCCGCTCGCATCGAGGCCGGTGGTGGGCGTTCCGTCAGCCTCATGCATCAGGATCGAATCCTTGTAGGTCAGGCCGAGGCCGGTCTGCTTCTTCGGGCCCTCCGCGGTGTCGTTGGGCGCCAGCTCCACATCGAAGACCTGCAGGCGGCCCTGGAAATCGACCGTACCCTCGGTATTCCAGCCGCGGTCCGGCAGCATGTAGAGCGTGCCGTGATAGACGTCGCCGTCGCGCCGCCATGAGGCGAGGTCGGGGGCCATGCCGGAGCCGATACCGCCGAGCGTATCGCCCTGCTTGTCCTTGGCGTCCGAGGCCAGCCGGGCCACCGCGACCAGCCCCTTGTTGACGAAGGTGTCGCCGTCGAAGGTGACGGACTGGGCCCGGGTGCCGAAGGCAATGCCGGCCGACAACAGCGCGGCAACGCCCAGCGGCAGGAAGCGCGGCTGCCGCGACAGCAGCTCAGAGCCTTTCGAGAATCTCCACATCTGAAAATTGCCTTTCCTTGGAATTACCGGGGAGGAATCGGCGAAAAAGGCTAGTGGGCCTCCGTTACAATCATGCGACAGCCGGGCCTCAGCCTTCCTGCTTCTGCCTTGCCTCGGCGAGCAGGAAGACGCGCAGCGCGCTGGAGAGGCTGGCACCAGCCCGTGGTTGATCCCGGGTCCGGTCGATCTCGCCGATGAGCCGCGCAACCGACCAGCCGCGAGTTGCGGCCGCTGCCTCGAGCGCCGCCCAGAATTCGGGCTCGAGCGAGATGCTGGTGCGGTGGCCCGCGATGGTGACCGACCGCTTGCGCAAGGACCCGGCTATGGACGCGACCCCACCATGTCCTGAGGCCGCACCCATTGATCGAACTGCTCGGCGGTGAGGAGGCCGAGGGCAAGTGCCGCCTCCTTCAGGCTGGTTCCTTCCTTGTGAGCCTTCTTTGCGACTTTGGCGGCGTTGTCGTAGCCGATATGGGGGTTGAGGGCGGTGACGAGCATCAGGGACTGGCGCAACAGCCCGTCGATCCGCTCGCGGTTCGCCTCGATGCCGATGACGCAGTTGTCGGTGAAGCTGACGCTGGCATCGGCGAGCAGGCGGCAGGACTGCAGAAGGTTATAGATGAGCACCGGCTTGTAGACGTTGAGCTCGAAATGACCCTGGCTGCCGGCAACTGTAATGGCGACGTGATTGCCCATCACCTGGGTCGCCACCATGGTCATCGCCTCCGCCTGGGTGGGGTTGACCTTTCCGGGCATGATCGAGGAGCCGGGCTCGTTCTCCGGCAGCAGCAGCTCCCCGATGCCCGAGCGCGGGCCGGACCCGGCAAGCCGGATGTCGTTCGCGATCTTGGTGAGCGAGACGGCAACCGTGTTCAGCGCGCCGGAGGCATGCACGATGGCGTCATGCGCGGCCATGGCCTCGAACTTGTTGGCGGCGGTAACGAAGGGCAGGCCCGTCAGGCGCGCGACCTCGGCAGCAAAACTTTCGGCGAAGCCGGGCTTGCAGTTGAGCCCCGTGCCGACGGCGGTACCGCCCTGGGCCAGCGGATAGAGATGCTGGAGGCAGACCTCGACGCGCGTGATCCCGAGCGCGACCTGCGCCGCATAGCCGGAAAACTCCTGGCCAAGGGTGATCGGGGTCGCGTCCTGGAGATGGGTGCGGCCGATCTTGACGATATCGGCGAAGCCGGTGGCCTTGTCGGCCAGCGCCTGATGCAGGAGCTTGAGGGCGGGTACCAGCTTGCGGCTGATCTCGATCGCCGCCGCGATATGCATGGCCGTGGGGAAGCTGTCATTGGAGGACTGGCCCATATTGACG
>DATFRE010000116.1:0-6180 GCA_035263545.1 Dongiaceae bacterium | reverse complement strand
CATCCTCGGCGGGCGCGGGATTCCGGCACTGCTCGACTGGATCGGCATCGAGGATGTGCGGCTCATCAACACGCCCTTGGCGGTTCTGATCGGCATCGTCTACGGCTATTTGCCGCTGATGGTCTTTCCGATCTTCGTCAGCCTGGAGAAGCTGGATAAGCGTCTGCTGGAGGCCTCCGAGGATCTGGGCGCCGCGCCCTTCGCCACTTTCCGCCAGGTGACGCTGCCGCTCTCCGCCCCCGGCGTCATCACCGGCTGCATGCTGGTCTTCATCCTGCTGATGGGCGAGTACCTGATCCCCCAGCTTCTTGGCGGCGGCAAGGTCTTCTTCATCGGCAATGCGCTGGTCGACCTGTTCCTGCAATCGCTCAACTGGCCCTTCGGTTCGGCCTGCGCCGTGGCGCTCGTGGTCATCATGCTGGTGACGGTCACCCTCTATCTGAAGGCGGCGCGCCGCGGCGGTGAGCGCGACGTCTCGCTGATGTGAGGGGCAGGCGGTGCTGCGCGGCTATTCCACCATCATCTATCTCTTCCTCTACGCACCCATCGCGCTGATCGTTCTCTTCAGTTTCAACAGCGGCAACAACGCCAGTGACTTCCAGCATTTCGCCTTCACCTGGTACGGCATGGCGGCGAACAACACCTTCGTCATCGAGGCGCTGGAGAACAGCCTGATCGTCGCCAGCACCTCGGCGGCGCTGGCGACCATCATGGGGACCATGGCGGCGCTCGCCTTGCAGCAGGTGCGGGGGCCGCTCAGGCTCGCCTTCGACGGGCTCACCTACATCTCCATCATGGTGCCTGGCATCGTGATCGGGATCGCCACGCTGATCGCGCTGGTCAATACATTCGCGCTGCTGAACGGCTTTCTCACCTCGCTCTGGCCCGCGGGCGATGCGCCGCAGCTCGCCATGGGCTATGGCTCGATCATCGCCGCCCACACCCTCTTCTCCATGGCGCTGGTCATCGTCATCGTGCGCGCCCGCATCGCCGGCATGGACCGCAGCCTGATCGAGGCCTCCATGGACCTCTACGCCGATCCCTGGGGCACCTTCCGCCAGGTGACCTTGCCCCAGCTCCTGCCTGCCATCATCGCTGGCTTCCTTCTGAGCTTCACCTTCAGCCTGGACGATTTCGTCATCGCCTTCTTCGTCGCCGGCTCGGTCACGACCCTGCCGATCTACGTCTTCTCCTCGATCCGCCGCGGCGTCACGCCGGAGATCAACGTCATCGGCACCACGGTAATGTTCTTCTCCCTCACCGTGCTCTTCGCCGCCCAGATGCTTCTCCGCCGCGGGCCGAAGGGAAAGAGGGCAGGATAAGCGACTTCCCTTTCTTTCACCGGGGTGACGGAAGGAGAGTGGTCTCGGGTGCTCACCCGATCTTCAGAAACTCCGCGGCATTGGCGTAGAGCCAGCGGTGCTGGATCTCCGGTTCGATCGGCAAGGCGCGGATCTCGGCGACGGATCGCTCGACCGGCATCATCGGGAAGGAGGAGCCGAAGATGATGCGCTCCTTCAGGATCGTCTTGCCGTACTGCAGCAGCGGCTCATAGCTCGAAGCCGCGACGGTCAGGTATTTCGGCCGCACCGCCACCAGCCCGATCCAGAGATTGGGGTGGCGCCAAGCAACCGCGATCAGCTCGTTGACCCAGGGCCAGCCGGGCGGGGCGGCGCAGACCCTGAGCTCGGGGAAATCCACCAGCACCTCATCCAGCAGCTCCGGCCGCCCATAGCTCATCAGGGTCTGGCGCGAGAAATTGACGCCGCAATGGATGTTGACCGGGATGTCGAGCTCCACGCATTTGGCATAGAGCGGATAGAGCAGCCGGTCGTTGGGGTGGAGCTTGTGCTCGAAGCATTGCAGGTTCAGCCCGCGCAGCCCCAGCTCTTTCACAGCGATCTCGAGCTCGGCGACGGCGGGCTTGCCCTTATGGGGATCGACCCCGGCGAAGCCGATGAAGCGCGGCGCATGCGCCTCGCAGAAGCGGGCGAGATCGCGGTTCTCTATCTTGAACCCGAAGGTCGATTCCGCGTCGCGCGCCTTGACGACGATCGTCCGCGCATCGAGCTCGTCATAGAGCTTCAGGTAGCTCGCAAGCGCTTCGGGACCGACGGCCTGGTCGGCCTGCTCCTCGCTCGCCCGATAGACGCGCCGGTAGTTCTGCAGATGGGGCGTGACGCCGCGAAGCTCGGGCAGGGGCGGGGTGCTGGAGAAATCGATGATCATCTCAATGCCACCGGTTCTCGGTCCGGTCGAAGCTGCCGCGGCGCGGATCGCGGCCGACGGGCTGCAGGGCCTTCTTGGCGATCTTCGCCGAAGCGGTCAGCGGGAAGCTGTCATGGAAGGAGAAATAGCGCGGCACCTTGAAGGGCGCCAATTGCTGCTGGCAGTGCCGGATCAACCCCGCCAGCAGCTCCGGCGATGGCGCGCATCCTTCCCGCAGCACGATGCAGGCCTTCACCTCCTCGCCCCGGATCTCGTCGGGCACGGGGATGATGGCGGATTCCCGCACCTCGGGAAGGGCGTTGAGCACGCTTTCGAGCTCCCGGGCAGCGATGTTCTCCCCGCTTCGGCGCACCATGTCCTTGAGGCGGCCAACGATATAGAGGAAGCCCCGCTCGTCCTGGCGGAAGAGATCGCCGGTCCGGAACCAGTCGCCATGGAAGGCGGCGGCGGTGGCCTCGGGCTTGCGGTAATAGCCCTTCATGATCCCAGGCCCGCGGACCAGCAGCTCGCCCGCCTCGCCGGTTGGCAGGGGGCGGCCTTCCTCATCCGCCACGCGGCATTCGCGAAACGGTGCCGGCAGGCCGCAGGAGCCCGAGCCCACCATCTCTGCCGCCTCGATCGGCATGAAGGCCGCCGGACCGATCTCCGTCATCCCATAGGCCTCGCGCGCCTTCAGCTTGAAACGCCTCTCGACCTCGGCGTGGATCTCGGGCGGGAGGCCATAAACATTGGCGTGCTCGACCGCGTTCTCGCCGTCGCGCGCGCCCGGCGGCTGCTTGAGGATGATCCAGGGCAGAAGGCAGAACTCGATGCGGAACTCGCGGATCCAATCCATGAAGCGCGTGGTGCTCTGGCGCCGGGCGACGAAGAGGGTCCCCCGCCCATAGAGGCACATCGAGAGCAGCCATTGCGGGTCCATGTAGAAGAAGGGCATGGGCGCCAGGATACGGCCATAGCGCTTGCCGTCGCGAAAAGCATTCACCTTGCCGCCGATCAGCCAGTAACGCTGGGTCAGCATGCAGCCCTTGGGGAAGCCGGTCGTGCCCGAGGTGTATTGGATGTTCAGCAGGTCGTCGGCGCCCACCGGCTCGGGCGCCTCGAACGATTCCCGCGGCTCGGAATCCAGCGCGCGCCATGCGACGGTGCCAGGCTCGCCCTCACCGCCGACCACGATCTGCCGCGCGATCGGCAGGCTCACCTCGCCGCTGGCCCGGCAGGCGGCGATCACGGGGCAGAGCGCGGCATCCACCACCAGATATTCCGCCTCGCTGTCGTTCAGCACATAGGCCAGTTCGCGCTCGCGATAGGCGATGTTGACCGGCACCATCACGGCGCCGATCCGAGCCAGCGCCAGCCAGAGCAGCGGGAAGGCGGGGATGTTGGGCAGCATCACGGCGAGATGCGTTCCCTTGCGGATGCCGAGCTGCAGCAGCTTCGCTGCGATCCCGTTCACCCGCCGCCGCAGGGACTCATAGGTCTCCTGCTCCCCCTCCTCGAAGAAGTCCCAGACGATCTCGCCACCGGCTTCGGCCGCAGCACCATCCAATAGCGC
Organism: Dongiaceae bacterium; assembly: GCA_035263545.1. Classification (GTDB taxonomy): domain Bacteria; phylum Pseudomonadota; class Alphaproteobacteria; order Dongiales; family Dongiaceae; genus DASXQK01. The sequence goes on along the minus strand of DATFRE010000116.1, from coordinate 2,399 downwards.
GCCGAGATTCTCGGGCAGTGGCGAAGCCTCGATCGCCCGCCCGCGCTCCGCCGCTTCGCATAAGGGCGACTTGCCCCAGGCCAGCTCATCCATCGACAGGCGCCCTCATCGGCTCAGCTGTCCTGCTGGCGCGGCCACCGGCACCGTCATGCTGCGAAGGGCGCGGCGTAGCACCTTGCCATTGGCCGAGCGCGGCAGGCTGTCGAGAAAGACGACCTCGCGGGGCCGCTTGTAGCCGGCGAGCCGCTTTTCGGCCTGGGCCAGGATCGAGGCTGCGTCGCGGGGCGCGCCCTCGCGCAGCACGACGAAAGCGGCGATGACGCTGACATCGGGGCGGACGTTCCGCTCCGCCGCGGCGATCTCGGCGATGGCGGGGTGATCGGCCAGCGCCGCCTCGACCTCCGCCGGCGAGACGCGATAGCCGCCGGCATTCATCAGATCGTCGGCCCGGCCCTGAAACCAGAGATAGCCATCCTCATCGAAGGCGCCGAGATCGCCGCCGACGAACCACTGGCCGCGATAAACGAGCATCTCCTCCTCCGGCCGGTGCCAGTAGCCGAGCATCAGGCCGGGATCGTCGCGATGGATGGCGACCAGGCCGGTCTCGCCCGCCGGCAGGGGCTGATCGCCACCCTCGGTGGGCAGGATGGCGATGGCCCGGCCCGGCTGGGGCTTGCCGGCGCTCCCCGGGCGGATTGCCATGCCCGGGCAGGTCGAGACATAGGTCGAGCATTCGCTCATGCCGAGGGACTCGTAGATCTCGAGCCCGGTGCGGGTGCGCCACTCCGCGAGAAGCTTCGCCGGCAGAGCCTCGCCGGCGGCGAGCCCATGGCGCAGGCTCCCGAGCTCGCCGCAGGCCAGCGCGCAGTATCTCAGGATCTGGCGATAGAGGGAGGGCACGGCGGCGAAGAGCGTGGCGCGGGTGCGGGCGATCAGCTTCGGCCAGACCTGGATGTCCTTGGGCCCGTTATAGAGCACGGCGGTGGCGCCATTAGCCCAGGGATCCGTCAGCCCCACGCCGATCGTAAAGCTCCAGTTGAAGGCTCCGGCATGGAGCACGATGTCCTCCACCCCCATGCCCGACCAGCCGGAATACATGGGCCGTCGCCCCCAGGCGCTGCGCTGGGCGTGCAGCACGCCCTTGGGGTGGCTCGAGGTGCCGGAGGTGTAGACGAGGAAGCCGGGATCCTCCGCGGCGGTATCGGCATAGGCGGGCAGCGGCGTCGATTCCTTCAGCTGGCGGATCGCCGCCTCGTCGAGGATGCGTGCCCTCGTCGCGGGTGTCGGAAGGCCGCCCGCCAGCGCGACCGCGGCGGCGCCGGAATCGGCGAGCAGGAAATCCGCCTCGCCGGCGGTGAGCTGGGGCGAGACCGGCAGCGGCACGATGCCCGCGGCGATGGCGCCGAAGAAGAGCAGCCCATAGTCGCTCGTATTGGGCAGGCGGATCATCAGCCGCTCGCCTGGTGCCAGCCCCAGCGCGAGCAGGCCGGATGCCACCCGGCGCGCCGCCTCGTCGAGGGCGCAATAGGTCCAATGCTCCGCCGCCTCGAGGGAGGCATCGGCATCGGCGATGACGAGAAGAGCGGTCTTGCCCGGCGTCGCCACGGCTATCCGGCCCAGGCAATACCCCGCCAGATTGAATCGCGGCGGCGGCGGCTCGCCGGTATAGCGGGGGATGGTCGCTTGGGACGTCACTCGATCAGGCTGTAGATGAACTCGTATTCCTTGCCCTGCTGGTCTTTCTGGCGGAGCTTCATCTGGCCCTGAGCCGAGGAATAGTCGCCGGTGCCCCCGGTCACCGCCAGCACCGAATCCTTCTTGTCGTAATAGGGGCCCTGCACGGTGATCTGGCCCCTGTCGAGGATGAGCGTCCAGCGGCATTGCCAGGATTCGCCGACCACGACACGCACGCACCAGCCATTGTCGTGGCCGAGCAGCTTCTTGTCCTCCTGGTCATAGACCTCGTTCGCGAAGGTCAGGATGTCGCCGACATTGTCGTCCTTCGGACCGACCTTGGTCACATGATCGGTGGTCGCGCGCTCGACGACGATCAGCGAGGCCGCTTCCGCTTGCGGCACGCCCTGGATGGCGAGTGCCGCCGTGACCAGGCCCGAAGCCAGCAATCCGCGAGAGATCATCCGCATAGGCCCTTCCTCCCTGAGCAGCGCCGTCATGGTCTTCCGCGCCGTCTCCGGCAGCAAGAAAATTCGCCTTCACCTATTCGGCACTCTGGGTGGTGGTCAGCCAGCCGGGGGTCCGGCTCTGGCCCTGGATGGTCCAGCCGCCATCGGCCGTGATCACCTGGCCGGTGATATAGGCGGCGGCGTCGCTGGCGAGGAAGCAGGCGATGCCGGCGATCTCCGCCGGCTGGGCCAGGCGGCCCATGGGCACGCGCTCCA
>DATFRE010000115.1:0-2893 GCA_035263545.1 Dongiaceae bacterium | reverse complement strand
CCTCGCCTTGCCGGTCATCGCCTTTATGGCGCGGCGGCCAGGGGAAAGGATCGTTCCGCAAATCTGGAACTGTTTCGGCACCCTCGATCTCTTTGCCGCGGTCACGCTCGGGGCCACCTCGGCGCAGGGCACGCCGCTGGAGATCTTCCACACCGGTATCCCGGGGCCATTGCCGGTGCAAAGCCTGCCCTGGTCGCTGATCCCGACGGTGCTGGTGCCCTTCTATCTCATCCTGCACGGCATAATTTTCGCGCAGCTGCGCCGCAGACCCGCCATCGCCTGAGACCTGCCCGGCGCCGGGATGCGGAGAACGGAGTTGACAGGGTCAGCGCGCGCGACTGTTCTGTCGGTGAGATCAACGAGGGCTCGGCGCGATGATCCCTGAGGACACCCATCTTCAGATCGGCTCCCTTCTGTTCGAAGGGCTCGACCAGATCGATCTCACCGGTCCTTTCGAGGTGCTGTCGCGCATCCCGAACGCCACCTATCGCATCTTCGCCAAGACGGCGGCGCCGGTCAGGGATCTGCGCGGCTTGCGCCTGGTCCACGATGCCGCGCTCGCCGAGGCGCCGCAACTTGATCTCCTGCATGTGCCGGGCGGCTATGGGCAGGAGGCGCTGATGGAGGACGAAGAGGTGCTGAGCTGGGTGCGCCGGCAGGCGGCCGGCGCGCGCTGCGTCTTCTCCGTCTGCACCGGCGCGCTCATCTGCGGCGCTGCGGGCCTGCCAAGGGCCGCCGTGCCACGACCCATTGGGCCGCGTTCCATTTGCTGCCCTTCTTCGGCGCGATACCGGTCAATCAGCGGGTGGTGGTCGACGGCAATATGGTCTTCGCCGCCGGCGTGACCTCGGGCATCGACGGCGCCCTCCGGGTCGCCGCCGAGCTCCGGGGCCGGGCGGCCGCGGAGTCCATCCAGCTCTACATGCAATATGCGCCCGAGCCGCCCTTCAGCAGCGGGACGCCGGAGACCGCACCGCCCGAGATCCTCGCGGGCGCGCGCCGGGCCCTGGAGGCCGTGACGGCGCAACGGGAGCAGACCGCCCGGCGAGTGGCCCGGTGCCTCGGCATCACCCTGCCGGCCTAGAGACTCCTTGAAACGGCAACCGTGGCCCAGCGCCCCGGCGAAAGGCCATAGGCCTTCCTGAAGTGGCGCGTCATATGGCTCTGGTCCGCGAAACCGCTTGCGAGCGCGGCCTCGACCAGCGGCGTGCCGCGCCGGATCAGGGCGCGCGCCCGGTCGAGCCGGCGCATGAGGAGATAGCGATAGGGGCTCGTCCCCAGGCAGAGGCGGAAATGCCGTGCCAGGACATAGCGCGTCAGCCCCGTCGCCGCTTCCAGCTCCGCCGAGGAGACGCGTTTCCGGAAGCCGGCTTCGAGGAGGTCGCGCGCCCTCAACACGGCAGGCCAGTTCCATGCCCCGGGTCCCCGCCGGACTTCCGAGGAATCGGCTGCGGCCAGGGCATCGGCCAGGCTGAGGACGATCTGGTCGCGATGGAGATCCTCCAGCGGCATGGAGAGATCCTCCAGGGCCGGATGGATGGCGGCCAGAAGCTGCGGATGGCCCGACACGGCTTCGCCCACGAAGGGAAGCCGGGCCGTCTCCCCAAGAGCGTCGCGCACGGCGCCGGGATCGAGGTAGAGGATGCGGTAGCGGAAGCCGGTGCTGGTCCCGGCATGGCCGTCATGGGTCTCGTCCGGATGAAGCACGAAGACCTGGCCGGGGAGGCTGACCGCCGATGCCCCGCGGTAGCGGAAGGACTGCACCCCCTGGGTCGTGAAGCCGATGGCGTAGGTATCGTGGCGATGAGGATCGAAGCCATGGCCGGAGAAGAAGGCCTCGACCCGCTCCAACCCCCGGCAGGAGGGCGCGATCCGCATCCAGTCGCCGGCCGCCGGGACGCAGGATCGTTCTAGACGGGGTGCGGCCCTCTCGTTCATCAGGGAGGCCATGGGTTCTTATATCAGAGGGGCCGCCTGAAATGGACGGGCTGCTGGGCTTCCTCCTCGCGGGCGTGGCGCTGGCGGGCAGTCCCGGGCCGGCGACCTTGAGCCTGGCCGCCGCCGGTGCCGCCTTCGGCGTGCGCCGGGCGCTCGCCTACATGGCCGGCCTCGTGATCGGCCTCATTGCCGTGATGGGGATCACCGCAACGGGGGTGGTCGGCCTCCTGCTGGCCCTGCCGGGAGCCGCCCCTTTCGTCACCCTGCTCGCCGCCGGCTATTTCATCTATCTCGCCTTCAAGATCGCCACGGCCCCGCCCCTGGACGACGGCCAGCCGGAGCGCCGCCCACCCTCCTTCGCCGGCGGCGTCTTCCTCTCGCTGGTCAACCCGAAGGGCTATGCAGCGATGGCGGCACTCTTCTCCGGCTTCGCGCTGATCCGCGCCCATCTCGCCTGGGATGTGGCGGTCAAGACAATCCTGCTGGTGGCGATCATCCTCGCCGTCGACATCGCCTGGCTCTTCGCAGGCGCGGCGCTGACCCGCTTCTTCCGCGAGCCACGCCTGAACCGGGCCGTCAATCTCGCTTTCGCAGCGCTGCTCCTGGCCTCGGTTGCCCTCGTGCTGCTGGTCTGACCTCAAACCGTCCGAGCGAAGAAAGCGGTCGAGCGGGCCCGCTTCAGCCGTTCTTGGAAGCTTTCCCTGCGCGCCATTCGGGTGCAGCATGCCCGGAGCGGCCTCTGGACGACGCCAAGGCCGCCCAGGGCAAAGGAGTGGACTTGCATGCCATCCCCCTTCTCCGCCGAGCCGACGGCTCCTCTCGGCTTCGACCGCGATCCTTCGCGCTCCCGCACCCTTCCCGGCCATTACTATTTCGATCCGGGGATCTTCGAGTCGGAGCGACGGAAGGTCTTCCATCACAGCTGGCAATATGTCGGCCATGTCTCGATGCTGCC
>DATFRE010000114.1:0-5428 GCA_035263545.1 Dongiaceae bacterium | reverse complement strand
GGCCAGGATCAAGTTGAAGGGGCGGTAGGCGGCAGGATCGAGCTCGGCCAATGCGGCGGCCGCCTCATGCGCATCGGCGTGATCGAGCGCCTCCAGCACCAGTTCGCCGCGGCTGCGCTTGCCCGCCGCCGGGCCCAGGCTCTGTGGCCGGTTCATGATTCCCGCGATGAGTCCGTGGTCGTTCAGGCCGAGCCAGCTTCCCCCGGCCTCCTGGTCGAGTCCCGCCACGACCCAGGGCCGGTCGCGCCAGTGGCGGCCCGGCGGCAGCCAGGGGCGCTGGGACATTTCGTCGCGGTTGGCGCCGAGGATGACCGGCCAGCCATGGCCCGGGCGGCGGAGGATGATGACGCTGCACATGAGAGGAAGATGAGGCGCTGGATGCGGCGGATCTACGGTTTCAAAACCAGGGGCGACTCGCTATATACGGACCAACAATCCTTACTACTCACGGGAGCGCATGGGGATGGGCGAATTCGAGGATCGCGAGAAGGGCTTCGAGGCGAAATTCGCGCATAATCAGGAGCTTCAGTTCAAGACCAAGGCGCGCCGCGACGCCCTGATGGCGCGCTGGGTGGTGACTGAGCTCGGCCTTTCCGGCGCCGAGGCCGAGGCCTATGTGCAGAGCCTCGTGGTCCTGGCCGTGCAGAAGGATCACGAGCGGCTTCTGGTCGACAAGCTCCTCGCCGATTTCGCGAAGGCGAAGGTGCCGATGACCGAGCATCGCCTGCGCAAGCGGGTCACCGAGTTCTACGAGCTGGCGAAGACCCAGGTCGCCTCGGAAGCCAGAAGCTGAGCCGCGGCGGACAGAAGACCTCTCAGGCCGACGTGCCGAACACCCGCTTGAAGATCTCGTCGACCCGACGGATGTGGAGGGCGAGGTCGAAGCAGGCTTCGAGCTCGGCCGGCGCGAGGCAGCGGGTCACCTCCGGATCGGCCTTGAGCAGGGAGAGGAAATCCGCGCCCTCCTGCCAGACCCGCATGGCGTTGCGCTGGACCATGCGATAGGCTGCCTCGCGCGCGACGCCGGCCTGGGTCAGCGCCAGCAGCACGCGCTGGGAATGAACGAGCCCGCCATAGAGATCGAGGTTCCGGCGCATGGCCTCGGGATAGACCACGAGCTTGTCGATCACGCCGGTGAGGCGGGATAGGGCGAAGTCGAGCGCGATGGTCGCATCCGGCGCCATGACCCGCTCGACGGCGGAATGGGAGATGTCGCGCTCATGCCAGAGCGCGATGTTCTCGAGCGACGGCACCACCGCGGCGCGGATCACGCGCGAAAGTCCGGTCAGGTTCTCCGACAGCACGGGGTTGCGCTTGTGCGGCATGGCGGAGGAGCCCTTCTGGCCCTCGCTGAAGAACTCCTCGGCCTCGCGCACCTCGCTGCGCTGGAGATGGCGGATCTCGATCGCCAAATTCTCGATCGAGCCGGCGATGACCCCCAGCACCGAGAAGAACATGGCATGGCGGTCGCGGGGGATGATCTGGGTCGAGACGGGCTCGATCGCGAGCCCCATCTTCTCGGCGACATGGCGCTCCACCGCGGGGTCGATCATGGCGAAGGTGCCGACCGCGCCGGAGATGGCGCAGGTTGCGATGTCGGCGCGCGCCGCGCTCAGCCGGCCGCGCGCCCGGTCGAAGGCGGCGTAATGGCCGGCGAGCTTCAGGCCGAAGGTGGTGGGCTCGGCATGAATGCCGTGGCTGCGGCCGATGGTGACAGTGTCCTTGTGCTCATAGGCGCGGCGCTTGAGGGCCGCGAGCAGGGCGTCGAGATCGGCCAGCAGGATGTCGCTCGCCTGCTTCAGCTGCACCGCGAGGCAGGTGTCGAGCACATTGGAGGAGGTCATGCCCTGATGGACGAAGCGCGCCTCGGACCCGACGAACTCGGCGAGATAGGTCAGGAAAGCGATGACGTCATGCTTCGTCTCGCGCTCGATCTCGTCGATGCGCGCGAGCCCGGCGGGATCGAGCTTGAGGCGCTTCTCTGCGGCCCAGACCGCGGCGGCCGCTTCCTTGGGGATCACGCCGAGCGCCGCCTGGGCATCGCAGGCATGAGCCTCGATCTCGAACCAGATGCGGTAGCCGTTCGCCGGCTCCCAGATCGCCGCCATCGCCGGCCGGCTGTAGCGGGGGATCATGAGCATCGTTTTCCCCCTCGCCCCCTGCAGGGGGGAGAGGGCTGGGGTGAGGGGGTTAACGGAAAGGGGGGCGTCGCGCTGTCGCTCATGCCAAACCGTGGCGCTGGCGCCAGTCGACCGGGTAGAGGGCGTAGCAGACCACCGACTTCTCGCCTTCATAGACGATCGGAGTCTTCTCCGGGATCCAGATCACATCGCCGGGGCGGCCCTCGAAGACCTCTTTGCCGGCGCGCAGGCGGAAGAGCCCCTCCAGCACGACGATCATCTCGTCATAGAGCACCGTCCATTCGATGGAGCAGCCATCGAAGCTCGCGAGCCCCACGCCCATGGTCTTGCTGAGATCGGGGCCGACGAGGCGGGCGATGGTCGCCTGGCCCGGCGGCCCGCCATACACCTCGAACTTCATCTCCGCGCGCTTGTAGTGCTTGATGCCGGACATCGCCTGAATTCTCCGAAAAAATGCGAGGCCGACGCTAACGCAGGCTCACCCCCACCGCAACTGCGCGAGCATGATTCCCGCCAGCACGGCGATGCCGCCGATGATCTGCTGCGTGCTCGGGATCACGCCCAGGGCCGCGGTGATGAGCACGGCGGAGATCGGCATCAGGTTCATGAACAAGGCGGCGATCACGGGCCCCAGCCGGCGCACGCCGTGATGCCAGAGGATATTGCCAAGCATGACCGGAACGAGGGCAAGCCAGAGGAAGAGACCGAGATCGACCCAGTCGCCGGGAATGGCCGGCGGCACCTCGGCGCTGCCCAGCGCGCCGGCGATGAGGTAGATCGCGATCAGCACGAGGCTGCCGATCGCCGTGGTGACGCCGGCGATGCGAAGCTGGGTGCAGCCCGGAAGCCAGCGCTGGGCGGCGATGGAGTACCAGGACCAGCAGGCCGAGGCGATGATGATCAGGATCTCCCCGCCGCGCAGATCGAAGGGCAGCCCTCCGAGGCCAGGGTCGTAGGTGGCATAGCCGCAGCCCAGGATGGTGAGGAGGATACCCGGGACCATCCGCCCCGGAATGGGGAGGCGGAAGCCGATCCGGCCGACGATCGCGGTGATGGCGGGGCTGGTCGAACTCAGGATTGCCGCCGTGACGGGATTGCAATGGGCGAGCCCCACCGTATAGAGCGGCGGGAAGAAGCCGATCCCCACCATGCCGAGAAGCCACCAGCGCCAGGGGGCGAAGCCCGCATACCAGGGCAGGTCGCGCTCGGTGAGCCTGAGCAGCACCAGCATGGGCGGGACAGCGAGCCCGTAGCGGGCGAGCGCCAGGAAATAGGGGTCCCAGCCCAGCAGCAGATGCTTCATCGAGGGAATCATCGTGCCCCAGGAGAGGGCGACCAGAAGCATGCCGAGATTGGCCGCGAGCATCGATGAATCCGGAAGGGTGAGGCGAAGGGGCGGGCGCAAGACAATCTGGCAGAGCGCCGCTAAAGTCGTCAATTCGTCAGGAACCCCCACATCCAGGATCGCGCCCGCATGAGCTTCGAGACCATCCTCTTCGAGACGAAAGGGCCCGTCGGGCTTCTGACCTTCAACCGGCCGGAGAGCCTGAACGCCTTCAGTGGGCTGCTGATCGACGAGACCAACCAGCTCATGGACCAGGTGGAGAAGGATGACGCCATCCGGGCTCTCGTGGTGGCGGGCGCGGGCCGCGCCTTCAGCGCCGGCTTCGACCTGAAGGAGAGCGCGGGGCGCAGCTGGGGCACCGTCGCCGATGTGGCGCCGGTGCTGAAGAAGGATTTCGACTTCATCATGCGCTTCTGGCATTTCGCCAAGCCGACGCTGGCCGCCGTGCAGGGCTATGCCATCGCCGGGGCCTGCGAGCTGGCGCTCGCCTGCGACATCACCATTGCCGCCGAGGGGACGCGCTTCGGCGAGCCGGAGCTGCGCTTCGGCAGCGGGATCGTGGCGCTCCTGATGCCCTGGTTCGCGGGACCGAAGAAGGCGAAGGAGTTCCTCTTCACCGGCAATGACCGGATCGACGCGGCCGATGCGCTCGCCTGCGGCCTCGTCAACCGGGTGGTGCCGGCGGGCCAGGAGCTGGAGACGGCGCTCGCCATGGCGCGGGAGATCGCCGTCAACGACCGGGTCAAGACCGCCATGACCAAGCGGGCGGTCAACCGCAGCTACGAGATGATGGGGATGCTGGCCGCCCTCGATATGGGCCTCGATACCGATATCCTGATCGAATCCCTGGAGACGCCCGAGGGGAAGACCTTCCGCGAGATCCGCCAGCGCGAGGGGCTGAAGGCGGCGTTGGCCTGGCGCGATTCCCGCTTCGCCGGGAGCAAGGGCTGAGCCACCGCCGCCCGGCTTGCTGGCGGCAACGGCAATGGCTATGGTCCCCGGAAAGCCGCCGCGCTGGACGAGGAAATTGCCATGTTCCACGGATCCCTGACTGCTCTCATCACCCCCTTCCGCAATGGCGAGGTGGACGAGCCGGCCTTCCAGAAATTCGTCGACTGGCAGATCCAGGAGGGCACCGACGCGCTCGTCCCCTGCGGCACCACCGGCGAATCACCGACCCTTTCCCATGGCGAGCATATGCGGGTGGTCGAGCTCTGCATCGAGGCGGCGGGCGGACGGGTGCCGGTGATCGCCGGGACCGGCTCCAACTCCACCGCGGAAGCGATCCACCTGACCCGCCATGCGAAGGAGGCGGGGGCTTCGGCCGCCCTCATCGTCATGCCCTACTACAACAAGCCGACGCCGGAGGGCCAATACCGCCACTTCAAGGCGATCCACGACGCCGTCGACATCCCGATCATCATCTACAACATCCCCGGCCGCAGCGTGGTCGACATGTCCGTCGAGACCATGGCGAAGCTCGCCAAGCTGCCGAACATCATCGGCGTCAAGGACGCGACCAACGATCTCGCCCGCCCGGTGCGCACCAAGCTCGCCATCCAGAAGGAGTTCTGCCTGCTTTCCGGCGAGGATGCGACGGTGATGGCCTTCCTGGCGCAAGGGGGCGATGGCTGCATCTCCGTCACCGCCAATGTGGCACCGCGCATGCTGGCCGATATGCATGGGGCCTGGCGGCGCGGCGACCTCAAGGCCGCGATGGGGATCAACGAGCGGCTGACGCCGCTGCACGAGGCCCTGTTCTGCGAATCGAGCCCGGGCCCGGTGAAATACGCCGCCAACTTGCTCGGCCATTGCCAGGCGGATCTGCGCCTGCCGCTCTGCGAGATCGCGGACGTCAGCAAGCAGAAGGTGCAGCGCGCGCTCGCCTCCGCCGGGCTCGTGAACTGAGCACAAGCTAAGGGGGCGGCGGCCGCCATGGCCG
>DATFRE010000113.1:0-9376 GCA_035263545.1 Dongiaceae bacterium | reverse complement strand
CGGCCATTGACGCTGCGCAGCTCCCAGACCCAGTGCCGACCCTCGCCCAGCGCTTCGGCGCGTGCAAATCCGGTCATGCTGGCGATCGGCATTTACCCCCCGAGCCTTGTGATTCGCCGACGGCGACCGCAAAGTATACGGCGCATCTGCGGGCGGCAAGCATGGGCCTCCGGCCGCATCCTTTCCCGAAGTGCCTCATGCGTGATCCGCGCTCCATCGTCATCACCGGCGCTTCCAGCGGCATCGGCACCGCTCTCGCCGAGGCCTATGCGGCCCCGGGCATTCGCCTCGCGCTTACCGGCCGGGATTGCGCGCGCCTGGCCACGGTCGCTACGGCCTGCCGGCAGGCCGGCGCCGAGGTCGAGGCGACCTCCCTCGACGTGACCGATGCGAGCGCCATGGCGGCCTGGCTCGGCGAGATGGACCGTCATCGAGCGGTCGACCTCGTCATCGCCAATGCCGGCATCTCCGCCGGCACCGCCCAGGGCCGCGAGCCGGCGGCCCAGACCCGGGCCATCTTCGCCGTCAATCTGGAGGGCGTGCTCAACACCGTGCTGCCGCTGATGCCCGCGTTGCAGGCGCGCCGGCGCGGCCAGGTCGCCCTCATGAGCTCGCTTGCCTCCTTCCGCGGCTTTCACGGCGCGCCGGCTTATTCTGCCAGCAAGGCGGCGGTGCGGGTCTGGGGCGAGGCACTGCGCGGCGATCTGATGGGCTCCGGTGTCGAGGTCTCGGTGATCTGCCCAGGCTATGTCGAAAGCCCGATGACCGAACACAACGATTTTCCCATGCCCCTGCTGATGCCCGCGCCACGCGCGGCGGCCATCATCCGCCGCGGGCTCGCGCGGGGACGCTCGCGGATCGCCTTTCCATGGCCGGTCTATGCGGCGGCCTGGCTCCTGGGCAACCTGCCACCCGCGCTCACCGATCCGCTGCTGGCCCGGCTGCCGAAGAAGAGGTGAGCCTCCCCGCCCTTTGGCGGAAGCGCTCTAGGGCGCGATCGAGCTCGGCGTCGCACCGCTCGCCCGGGCCCGACTGCCGAAGGCCGATTCGGCGGCGCTGCTGGCGGGCGGTGGATCGGCGACGATCGCGGCGCCGCCGCTCGGCTGCGTCCCGCCCTGCTGGGCCAGGAATTTGCGATAGGCGGCGACGTTGCGGTTGTGCTCGGCGAGCGTCTGGGCGAAGGCATGACCTCCGCTGCCATCGGCGACGAAAAACAGATCCTTTGTCGCCATGGGGTGGAGCACGGCCTGGATCGAGGCGAGGCCGGGGTTGCAGATCGGCCCGGGCGGCAGGCCCTTGACGAGATAGGTGTTGTAGGGGCTCTTCACCTGCAGATCGGCGCCGGTGATGTCGCGGCCGAGCGGGCCCTGGCCATTGGCGACGATGTAGATCACCGTCGGATCGGATTGCAGCGGCATGTCGCGGCGCAGCCGGTTGACGAAGACACCCGCGATGCGCGCACGCTCGACCGGCAGCGAGGTCTCCTTCTCGACGATCGAGGCCAGCACGAGCGCCTCGCCCGGATTGGCATAGGGCAGATCGGCCGCGCGCTCGGCCCAGAGCTTGGTCAGCGCCTCCTGCATCGCATCGCTCATGCGATGGAGCATCACCAGGCGCGTCTCGCCGCGGGTATAGAAATAGGTCTCGGGCAGAATCCGGCCCTCGGCCGGCAGCTCGCTCGGCAGGTCGCCGACCAACCCCTCGGCCGATGATACCAGCCGCACCGCCTGGGCGGTGGTGTAGCCCTCGGGAACCGTGACCCGCCGGGCATAGGTGGCGCCGGAAACCAGCATGTGCATGACCTGTTCCGGACTCATTCCGGCGCCGAACTTGTATTCGCCGGCGCGCAGCGGCCTGCCGTTGCCGAACAGCTTCACACCGACGACGAACAGGCGCCAGTCGGCGACGATTCCCGCCTGCTTCAGATCGCGCCCGATGGTCGTGGTGTGGCTGCCGGGATCGATGACGATCGTGGTGTCGGCCACCAGCGGACCAGGGCTGTGCCAGGCCTTGTAGAACAACACGCCCGCACCGATGCCGAGCGCGGCGAGAAGAGTGACGAGAAGGAAGAGGATGCGGACAGCGAGCCGCATCAGAGGGCCTCTAAGGTGGGCCGGTGAAGATCAGGCTCGCATTGGTGCCGCCGAAGCCGAAAGAATTCGACAGCGCCGCCCGCACCTTGCGATGCTTCGCCTGCTTCGCCACCAGGTCTATGTCGCAGCCTTCGGAAGGATTGTCGAGGTTGAGGGTGGGAGGAACCACCTGATCGCGGATCGCCAGGATCGAGAAGATCGCCTCGACCGCACCCGCAGCACCCAGCAGATGACCGATGGCCGATTTGGTGGAGGACATGGAAAGCTCATAGGCCCAGTCCCCGAACACGCGCTTGACGGCGCGCAGCTCGATCTCGTCGCCCAGCGGCGTCGAGGTTCCATGGGCATTGATGTAGTCGATATCCTCGGGATTGTAGTGCGCCCGCTTCAGGGCGGCGCGCATCGCACGCTCGGCGCCGCTGCCATCCTCCGACGGCGCCGTGATGTGATGGGCATCGCCCGAAAGGCCATAGCCGACGACCTCGGCATAGATCTTGGCGCCGCGCCGCTTGGCATGCTCCAGCTCCTCGAGCACGACGACGCCGGCGCCCTCGCCCATGACGAAGCCGTCGCGGTCGCGATCCCACGGCCGCGACGCGCGCTCGGGCGTGTCGTTGAATCCGGTCGAAAGAGCGCGCGCGGCGGCAAATCCCGCGATGCCGATGCGGCAGATGGTGGCCTCGGCCCCGCCCGCCACCATGACGTCGGCATCCTCCAGCCCGATCAGCCGCGCCGCATCGCCGATGGCATGCGCCCCCGTGGAGCAGGCGGTGACGACCGCATGGTTCGGCCCCTTGAATCCGAAGCGGATCGAGACATGGCCGGAGGCGAGGTTGATCAGGGAGGCCGGGATGAAGAAGGGGGTGATGCGCCGGGGGCCCCTCTCATGCAGCAGGACCGAGGCGTCATAGATGCCCTGCAGCCCGCCGATGCCCGAGCCGATCAGGACGCCCGTCCGCTCCCGCGACTCCTCGTCCTGAGGCTGCCAGCCCGAATCATGCACGGCCTGCACCGCCGCGGCCAGGGCATAGACGATGAACTGGTCCATCTTGCGCTGGTCTTTGGGCAGCACGTAGTCGTCGGCATTGAAATGGTCATTGGCGGCATCGCCGCGCGGCACCTGGCCCGCGACCTTGCAGGGCAGATCGGAGACATCGATGGACTGGATGGAACGCAGGCCCGACTGGGCGGCGATCAGATGCTTCCAGCTTGCCTCGACCCCGCTGGCGAGAGGCGTGACGAGGCCGAGACCGGTGACGACGACGCGACGCATGGGGCCTTTGCTGCCAGGCGCCCACGGCGCCCGGCGCGAAACTCAGTTGGCCTTGTTCTGCTCGATGAAGGCGATGGCGTCCTTCACCGTCAGAATTTTCTCAGCGGCGTCGTCCGGGATCTCGCATCCGAACTCCTCTTCGAAGGCCATGACCAGTTCCACGGTGTCGAGGCTGTCGGCGCCCAGGTCGTCGATGAAGCTCGCCCCGTCGGTCACCTTTGCCGCATCGACGCCGAGATGCTCGACGACAATCTTTTTCACCCTTTCGGCGATATCGCTCATGGTTTCAGAACCCTCGACTGACGCGTTGGATGTAACCCCGACAGGGGTCTTGAGAAAGCGCCGTCCCTTAACATAGTCGAACAGGCTTGACCAGCCCTCCCCCCGGCTCCGGCCCCGGCCAGCCGCCGGTGGCTCATATCATCGCCATTCCACCGTTCACATGCAAGGTCTGCCCCGTCACATAAGCGGCTTCCTCGCTTGCCAAATAGACCACCGCTGCCGCCACTTCCTCGGGCCGTCCCATGCGCTTGGCGGGGATCATTTCCAGGAGCCGCTGCTTGATCGAATCCGACAGGACCCCGGTCATCGCCGTGGTGATGAAACCGGGCGAGACGACGTTGACCGTGACGTTGCGGGAGGCCACCTCCGCGGCCAGCGCCTTCGACATGCCCACCATCGCGGCCTTGGCCGCCGCGTAATTGGCCTGGCCGGGATTTCCGGTATGGCCGACCACGGAACCGATGCCGATGATTCGGCCCCAGCGGCGGCGCATCATGGTTCTGAGGCAGGCGCGTGCCAGGCGGAACCCCGCCGTCAGATTGACGTCGAGCACCTTCTGCCAGTCCTCGTCGCTGAGGCGGACGGAGATGGCATCGCGGGTGAGCCCCGCATTGTTGACCAGGATATCCACCTGCCCCAGGGCCGATTCGGCATCGGCGATGAGCTTGTCGCCGGTCGCCGGATCCGCCAGATCCGCCGGCAGGATCAGGGCACGCTCGCCGAGCCTGCCCGCGAGCGCCTCGAGTGCAGGCAGCTTGGTGCCCGAGAGCCCGACCGTCGCACCCTGGGCGTGGAGGGCCGCGGCGATCGCGCCGCCGATTCCGCCGGAGGCACCGGTCACCAATGCCTTCTTGCCGCTCAGATCGAACATCAGCAATTCTCCTCTAGGGCGCTTTCCTTACAGCGCCTTCAGAGCCGGTTCCACATCGGCCGGCAGGCCGACGGCCAGCGTCTCCAGCTCCCGGTCGATACGCTTGGCGAGGCCTGAGAGCACCTTTCCGGCGCCGAGCTCGACGAGGCGCTCCACACCCTCGGCCTTCAGGCGAAGGACGCTCTCGCGCCAGCGCACCATGCCCGTCACCTGCTGCACGAGCTGGCGGCGGATGGTCTCCGGGTCGCTGACCGGGGCGGCGGTGACATTGGCGACAAGGGGCACCGTCGGCGGCCGCAGATCGGTGGTATCCAGGGCATCCTCCATCTCGCGCGCGGCCGGCTCCATCAGGGCGCAGTGGAAGGGGGCGCTGACCGGCAGCAGGATGCCGCGCTTGGCGCCCTTCTCGCCGGCGATCGTGATCGCCCGCTCCACGGCGCTGCGATGCCCGCTCACCACCACCTGCCCCGGGCCGTTGTCATTGGCGCAGGAGCAGACCTCGCCCTGCGCCGCTTCTGCCGCAACCTCCTCCGCCACCGGGAGGTCGAGTCCCAGCAGGGCTGCCATGGCGCCCTCGCCCACCGGGACCGCGAGCTGCATCGCCCGGCCACGGCGCTTCAACAGCCGGGCGGCATCGGCGAGGCTGAGAGCGCCGGAAGCGGCCAGCGCCGAATACTCGCCCAGCGAATGGCCGGCCACGAAGGCGGCCTTGTCGGCAAGCCGGAAGCCGCCATCGCTCTCCAGAACGCGGACAGCCGCGAGGCTGACGGCCATCAACGCCGGCTGGGCGTTCTCCGTCAGGGTCAGCTCCTGCTCCGGGCCTTCGAAGATGAGCCGGCTGAGGCGCTGGCCGAGCGCGTCGTCGATCTCCTCGAAGACCAGCCGCGCCGGCCCGAAGGCCTCCGCCAGCGCCCGGCCCATGCCGACGCCCTGCGAGCCCTGGCCCGGAAAGACGAAGCCGGTGGACATCCCGATTCTCCTTGGCCGGCCCCCGCCGGCAAAATGGCGGGCATTGAGACCGGCACCGGCCGGGGTGTCAAGCCGCCCTCACCCCGCGCACGGCCGGCCGAGAAATTGCCGTTCAGAGCACCCTGCGCCGGCGCGGCTCGCCGGCGACCGCCGGGCGCTGCGGGAGCTTCAGAGGGCCGAGGCCGTCGAGAAAGGCGGAATCGAAGGATTCGCGCCGATAGACCGCGAAGTCGACCTTGCGGTCGCGAAAGCTCTTCAGCGGCTGGCCCAGGCCCTTGAGGCCGACGGCGCGCTCGCGCCGCACGCGGTCGATATCGATCTCCAGCGGGATCGCCTCCTCCGCGGCGCCGGCCTGGTGGAGCACATCCCCGGACGGGCCGACGAAGAGCGAGCGCCCGACCCCGCCGGCGCCGAGCCCGTTGACATCGATCCAATAGCACTGGTTCTGCGCCGCCGCCGCCCGGCACATGGCGAGTTCGACATCGCGGTCGAGGGTATCGGTCAGGGTGGGATGCAGGATCACCTCCGCCCCCATGGCGGCCAGGGTGCGGGTCGTCTCCGGAAACCACATGTCGTAGCAGATCGAGACGCCGAAGCGTCCCGCCTGGGGCACGTCGAAGACGACGAACTCGCTGCCGGGAGTCGTCTGCTCCTCATAGGGCCGAAAGGGAAACATCTTGCGATAGCGGGCGATGACCTGGCCGTGGGGATCGATCACCGGGGCGGTGTTGAAGATCCGCCCCTCCTTCTTCTCGTAGAGGGAGCCCGGCAGAAGCCAGATGCCGTGACGGGCCGCCATGGCCTGGAAGGAGGCCTCCGCCGGCCCGGGCAAGGCTTGGGCGTGCTGCGGCAACGGACCGAAGGCCGCGAGCTCGCTGAAGACCACCATCTGGACCCAGGGATAGCGGGCCATCAGCACCTCGAGACGCTGGCCCATGGCCGTCACGTTCTCCTGTAGCGCGCTGACCGGCATCTGGAGCCCGGCAATGGCAAAGGGGGTCATGGCATCTCCGATTCGCGTTTCGCGGGAGGAGCATAGTGGGCCGGCCCACGGACGGACAACCCCGCCTGCGAATAGCCCCGCGCCCCCCTTGATCTTCCCCCGCCCCCGGATGGGGGCGGTTCGGGGTGTGGGTGGGGCCACAGTGTGATCGTCTGAAGCGTAGGGCTGGTCGCGCACCTCATGATCCGTCACCCCGGCGAAATCCCCGGAGGGCTTGACGCTGCGGGGCGGCGGCCTCGTAATGAAAAAAACAAGAATGAGGGGGCTTCGATGACCGCCGTCGCCACCACAGGACCTGCCGTCAAGCGCCGGCGCAAGCTGCACGGCCTTTCCGACGTCCGCCGCCACTTCCACCGCAATGAGATTCCCATCTATTTCATCAGCGCCACCAACTTCAACCTGCTCGGCACCGACGAGTGGGTGAAGAACTTCAAGTTCATCAGCTATCTGGATTGCTATGACGGGCGCCATCCCAACACCTTCGTGCCGCCGCCTTTGCCACATCCCGAGTTCGAGTCCATCGAGGACATCAACAACTTCCTGCTGCAGCATCCGGCGGTGAAGGACTACATCAAGGGGCGCGGCGGCAAGCCCAAGGCCGTGTTCCTGATGTTCGACGAGACGACGGAGACGCTGGCGCGCAAGCTCGGCCTCCAGGTCTGGTTTCCCCGCGCGCGGCTGCGCAATGGCCTCGACAACAAGATCCAGACGGTCCGGGTCGGCGACAAGGCGGGCGTGCCCTCGGTCCCCAATGTGCTCGCCGCCGTGGACAGCTATGCCGAGCTGCGCAAGGCGGCGAAGCATCTGGGCAAGGATCTCGTGGTCCAGACGCCCTTCGGCGATTCCGGCCACACCACCTTCTTCATCTCCAACGAGGCCGACTGGAAGCGCTACGAGACCGAGATCGCGGCCGAGCGCGAGTTGAAGATCATGAAGCGCATCGATTGCCGGCAGGCCGCGATCGAGGCCTGCACGACGCGGGCCGGCACGGTCGTCGGGCCGCTGATGACGGAGCTGGTGGGTTTCGGCGAGCTGACCCCCTACAAGGGCGGGTGGTGCGGCAATGAGATCTTCGCCGATTCCTTCACCGCGCGCATCCGCAACCAGGCCCGCGACCTCACCTTTCGCTTCGGCGAGCAGCTGCGCAAGGAAGGTTATCGCGGCTATTTCGAGCTCGATTTCCTGATCGACATGAAGAGCGGGGCGCTCTATCTCGGCGAGCTGAACCCGCGGGTGACGGGGGCGAGCTCGATGACCAACCACGCCGCCTTCGCCCATGCCGATCTGCCGCTCTTCATGCTCCATCTCCTCGAGTTCAGTGGGGTGGATTTCGAATTCGACGTCGATGGGCTGAACGCCCGCTGGTCGAACAAGGACAACATCGATTCCTGGAGCCAAATGGTGATCAAGCATGTAGAGGATGGCGTCGATATCCTGGCGGGCGCCCCCCAGACCGGCATCTGGAAGCTGCTCCCCGACGGGAGCGTCGCCTATTCGCGCTTCGATTATCACCGGCGCGCCGTCGAGAGCGAGCGCGAGGCCTTCTTTTTGCGCATCAGCGGCCCCGGAGAGTTCCGCTATAAAGGGGCGGATCTCGGCATCCTCATCACCCGGGGCCGGCTCATGACCAAGGATTTCAAGCTCAACGATCGCGCCCATCGCTGGATCGCCGGCATCAAGTCGCAGTTCGTTGGCCGGCCCATCGGCGCCCCGGCGGCGGCGCAACCGCCCACACCGGGCGCCTTCAAGATCCTCTGAGGCCCGCCATGCCAACGCGCGAAGCCCATTGCTGCTGCGGACAGCTCCGCCTCACCTGCGAGGGCGAGCCCGTGCGGATCGCAATCTGCCACTGCGTCGACTGCCAGCGGCGGACGGGAAGCGTCTTCGGCGTCACGGCGCGATTCCCGCGCGCGCAGGTGACGAAGATCGACGGGCGGAGCACCACCTTTCGCCGCGTGGCGGACAGCGGGAATGGAATCACCTTCCATTTCTGCCCGGACTGCGGCACGACGGTCTATTGGGAGCCGGCCCGATTTCCGGACACGATTGCCGTCGCGGTGGGCGCCTTCGCCGATCCCGGCTTTCCCGCCCCCAGGCATTCCGTCTATGAGCGCCGCCGCCATCCCTGGGTCGACACCAGCATCGCGCCCGAACATCTGGACTAGCCAGCCCGGCGGCTCCGTCGTCAGGTGTCGTTGACCGTCTCGTGCTGCGCCGGAACGATGATTTCGAGCAGTTCGCAGTCGTCCGACCAACCCACCACTGTGTGCCGGATACCTGGCGGTTGAAGCCAGGAAGAGCCTGCCTCGAGCCGCTGCACGCCGACGCCTTCGAACTCGGTTTGGAACCAGCCCTTGAGGCAGTACACCATCTGGAATTGGACATCGTGGTGGTGACGAACGCTCAACTGGGGGCGAAATGGTGCCGTCATCCGGATCACATGCGCCTGCGCGAGGCCGCCCGTCGCCTCGGCGATTCCGAGATCTCGGTAGGCCGAGTAGTCTCGCAGCCCTCCCGTCTTGAAATCGCGTTCGTCGAGGTGACTGATCGTGAATCGCTGTGCCGCCGGCGGGATCGTTCGTTTCATCATGACCTCCCTAGCCCGGATTCCCTTGTGCTGTGGGGACCCCACCCCCCGGTCTATAGACGGCCAGAATAAGGCGGTATGGATTGGTATCAAACGTCAGATTCGATCAACTACCGCGCCAAAAACAGCGGAGGCGGCCCTACTCTGGCAGGCCCGCCTTCCGCAGGCCTTCTATGTATCGTTCGAGAATCGACTTGTCGCGATAGGGCGGCCGGTGCCGCCACCGGCTGATCGAAAACTGCGGGTGGAGCCGCATTACCTTCTCCGCCTCAGTGCGCGCCTCGTCCATCATGCCGAG
>DATFRE010000112.1:0-7050 GCA_035263545.1 Dongiaceae bacterium | reverse complement strand
TCAGTTGGGGTTGGGATTGCGACCGGCGCGGCGATCCGCCGAAGAGTCCCGCCCAGAATCCCCTCCGATCTCTAGCCTATCCCGCCGTCGCCGTCTCCTGATGCAGAAGCGCGCTGGCAGGCACCAGGACGAAGCCCTTTTCCTTCAGCGTCGGCAGCCATTTGAGCAAGGCGGCGATGGTGGTGGTATGGGGATGGCCGATGGCGAGTGCCCGGCCGCGCTTGCGCGCGATATCCTCCGTGCGCTGAAGCTGGGCAAGCACGGAATCGACCGTCTCGTCATTGTCGATGAAGACGTCGCGGTCGATATGAGGCAGGCCCATCTCGCCCGCCATCTTCCCGGCCACCGTCGCCGCGGTCGTCCGGGAATCGAGGAAGGCGAGGCCGCGGGCCCTCACCTCCTCCAGCACGGCCCTCATATCCGCTTCCGAGCTGGTGAAGCGGCTGCCCATATGGTTGTTGATGCCGACATAGCCATCGAGCTGGGACAACGCCCAGTCGAGGCGGCGCCGGTTCTCCTCGGGCGTGAGCTCGGTCTTCAGCACATTCGGACCGGCATCGAGCCCGCGGTCGAGGGGTTCCATGGGAACATGAAGCCAGAGCTCATGGCCGGCGGCGCGCGCGGCGGCGGCCTGGCGCGCCAGCTCCTTGGCATAGGTCATGAAGGCGATCGTAACCTGAGGCGGCAGAGCGATTACCCGGGCGGACTCCGCCTTGTCGATGCCCATATCGTCGATGACGATCGCGATCATCGGCCGCCCGTCGGTCGCCGGCACCGCCTTGGCATATTGCTGCCAAAGCGGGCGGCTACCGGCAGTCGTCTTCGGTGCAACGATGCTCGGCGCAGGGAGGGCCGCCGGCGGTGGTGCGGCAGGCTCGCTCTCGACCTCGCGGCTTTGCGGTGCTGCCGCTACGGCGAGTTGTTGCTGTACTGGCTTCTGGGCGACGGTTGCCGGAGAAGGCTGTCGGGTCGCCAGCAATGCGCCGATGACGAGGCCGATGCCGGCGCCGCAGGCAACCAGGACCAGCGGACGCTGGGCAAGGCCAGCAAGAATCCCGGTGGCGCGCTTGACCGGCCAGCGCTTGGGCTTCCGCCCCTTCGCCTTGCCGCGCTTGGGGCGGCGGATGAGTTTCGCGAATCGCTCGAGCATCGCGAAAGCCTATCACGGCTCAGCGCGGTCGATCCTCCTCGCCATGCGCGAGATCGTCGAGAATCGGGCAATCGGGCCGCTCATCGCCTCGGCAGCAATGGGCGAGATGGGCGAGCGTCCGGCGAATCGACTGCAGCTCCTCGAGCTTGTGGTCGATATCCTCCATATGGGCGAGCGCCAGCTCGCGCACCTTGGCGCTGGGTCGGCGCTGGTCATGCCAGAGCGCCAGCAGCTTCTCGACATCGGCGACGGGAAAGCCCAGGCGGCGCGCCCGATGGATGAAACGGAGATTGGCGAGATCGCGCTCGTCATAGACGCGGTAGTTCCCGTCGCTCCGCCGCGCCTTGGGAATGAGCCCGATGCTCTCATAGTAGCGGATAGTCTTCGCCGGAACGCCGGAGCGCCGGGCGAGGATGCCGATATTCATGTCTTCCTCCCGCCCTGCCAGAGGCGGAGCAGCAGCGAATTGCCGACGACGCTGACGCTGGAGAGGGCCATGGCGGCCCCCGCCAGCATGGGCGAGAGCCCACCGAGGGCGGCCAGCGGCAGCATCACCAGATTGTAGATGAAGGCCCAGAACAGGTTCTCGCGGATCTTGCGGCTGGTCCGGCGCGACAGCTCAATCGCCTCGCCGACAAGCCGCGGGTCGCCGCGCATCAGGGTCACCGGCGCCGTGGCCATGGCGGCATCGCTGCCTCCGCCCATGGCCATGCCGACGTCGGCGGCCGCGAGTGCCGGGGCGTCGTTGACGCCGTCGCCTACCATGGCGACGACATGGGCCCCCGCCTTCAGCCGTTCGATCTCGGCGACCTTGCCCTCCGGCAGCACCTCCGCCAGCACCCGGCCGATGCCGAGCTTCGCCGCCACAGCCTCGGCGGCCGGCTTGCTGTCGCCGGTGAGGAGGACGCTTTCGATGCCACGCGAGCGGAGATCGGCGATCGCCGCTGCCGCGCTCTCGCGCAAGCTGTCGCCGATTCCGAGCACGCCGAGGAGCCGCAGCGGCGCGCCGGCGGCCACATAGATGGCGCTCGCTCCTGCCTCCGCAATCCTCGCGGTCGCGGCTGCTTGCCCGGCGATATCGAGCCCGAGCTCGGCCATGAGCCGGGCATTACCAATGGCCACATCCGTGCCGGCGACGCGGGCCGTGAGCCCGCGTCCGCCCAGGCGCCGGAACTCCGCCACCGGCTGCAGCGTGAGCCCATCGGCGCGCGCACGCTCCAGCAGCGCGCGGGCGATGGCATGCTCGCTGCCCTGCTGGGCCGAGGCGGCGAGCGTCAGGAGATGCCCCGGATCATCACCCTCCAGGTTGATCACCTTCGGATGGCCTTCGGTCAGCGTGCCGGTCTTGTCGAAGACAACGACTGAAACCTCGCGCGCCCGTTCCAGGGCTGCCGCGTCGCGGAGCAGAATGCCCCGGCGGGCGCCGATTCCTGTGCCGACGATGATGGCCGTCGGCGTTGCCAGGCCGAGGGCGCAGGGGCAGGCGACGACGAGGATGGAGACCGCCGGGATGAGTGCTGCCTGCCAATGGCCGGTGACCAGAGTCCAGCCGAGGAAGGTCAGGACCGCGAGCCCCAGCACGACCGGCACGAAGACCGCGCTGACCCGGTCGACGAGCTTTTCGATGGGTGCCTTGCTCGCCTGGGCGTTCTCGACCAGGGCGATGATATGGGCGAGCACGCCTTCATGAACACCCGAGGTCGCCTTCAGCCGCAGCAACCCGTCGCCATTGAGAGCGCCGCCGATCACCCGGTCGCCCGGCTTCTTCTCCACCGGCAAGCTCTCGCCGGTGAGCAGGGATTCGTCGGACTCGCTTTCGCCCTCCAGCACCTCGCCATCGGCGGGAAAGCGCTCGCCCGGCTTGACGATCACGATATCCCCGGGCCGCAGCATCTCGGCCGGCAGCTCGACAATCTTCCCGCCGCGCTCGATGCGCGCCATTTCGGGGCGAAGCTGCATCAGGGCGCGGATCGCTGCCGCGGCGCTGCGCCGGGCGCGCGCCTCAAGCACGCGGCCCAGCAGCACGAGGGTCACGACCACCGCCGCGGCCTCGAAATAGAGATGCGGCGCGCCGGTGGCGAGCTGATAGAGGCTGAAGAAGAAGGCGGCGGAGGTGCCGAGCGCGACCAGCAAATCCATATTGCCATGTCTGCCGCGGAGCGCAGACCAGGCGGCCCTGTAGAACCGCGCCCCGGCCCAGAACTGTACGGGCGCCGCGAGCAGCGCCTGGACCCAGCCCGGCAGCATCCAGGGCAGGCCCAGAAGCTCGGCACCCATCTGCACCACCAGCGGCAGGGTCAGAAGCGCGGCGGCGGTCAGCGTGATCAGGTCCCCTTTCAGGCGCACCGCCTCGGCCCGCGCTTCGGCGGCCTCGCCCGCCGCATCGTGGGGGGCCGGTGCCGCGCGATAGCCAACCGCGTCCACCGCCTGTAGCAGCGCGTCCAGCGGCGCTTCGCCGCTGACCCGCGCGCGCCGGTTGGCAAGATTGACCGAGGCTGCCGTCACGCCGGGGACCGAGGACAGAGCGCCCTCGACCCGCCGCACGCAGGCCGCGCAGGTCATGCCCTCGATCGCGAGATCGACCGGCGCTCCGGGGGAAATCTCGTTCATGGCCTGGATATGGAGCTTCCAGTCGTTGGAAGGTCAAGAGCAAGGCGGGATTGAGGGGCCGCCCTTTCCGTCGCTCCCGTCCAGCTGATATAAGGTTCGGCCGGCCTGCGAGCCGCTGGATTCTGCCTAAGGCCCTGAAAATGTTCGTCTTGGTCGATAACTACGACAGCTTCACCTACAACCTCTATCACTTCCTGGGCGAGCTGGGCGCGGCGGTGGATGTCCGGCGCAATGACCAGGTCAGCGTGGCCGAGGTCATGGCGCTCCATCCCCAGGGGATCATCCTCTCTCCCGGGCCCTGCGATCCGGACCGGGCCGGCATCTGCCTTGCGCTGATCGAGGCCGCGGCCGGCAAGCTCCCCGTCCTCGGCGTCTGCCTCGGCCATCAGGCCATCGGCCAGGCCTTCGGCGGCAAGGTGATCCGCGGTCCCGTACCGATGCATGGCAAGCTGACCGCCGTGCAGCATCGCGGCGAGGGCATCTTCCAGGACATTCCCACTCCTTTTATGGCGACGCGCTATCACTCCTTGGTGGTGGAGCGCGACAGCCTGCCGGACTGCCTTGAGGTCACGGCGGAGACGGAAGCCGGCCTCATCATGGGCGTCGCCCATCGCGATCTTCCGATCCACGGCGTGCAGTTCCATCCGGAGAGCATCGCCTCGGAGCATGGTCATCGCCTGCTCGGCAATTTCCTGCGTCTCGCCGGGCTGAACGCGCCCAGCCGGGCCGTCGCGTGAGCGATCTCAAGCCCCTGATCGCCGCCGTCGCCGGCGGACGGTCCCTCGACGAGAACGAGGCGGCGCAGGCCTTCGACATCCTGATGTCCGGCGATGCCACGCCGGCCCAGATCGGCGGATTCCTCATGGCGCTGCGGGTGCGCGGCGAGACGGTGGCGGAGCTGACCGGCGCGGTGCGCACCATGCGGGCCAAGATGCTGAAGATCGAGGCACCCGCCGGCGCCGTCGATACCTGCGGCACCGGGGGCGACAACAGCGGCACGCTCAACATTTCGACCGGTGCGGCCATCGTGACCGCGGCCTGCGGCGTGCCTGTCGCCAAGCACGGCAATCGCGCCGCCTCCTCGCGCACCGGCACCGCCGATGCGCTGGGCGTGCTCGGTGTCAATATCGAGGCGGACATGGCGCTGGTGAAGGAAGCGCTCTGGCGCGCCAATATCTGCTTCATGCTGGCTCCGCGCCATCACAGCGCCATGCGCCATGTCGGCCCCTCGCGGGTCGAGCTCGGCACGCGCACCATCTTCAACCTCATGGGGCCGCTCTCCAACCCCGCGGGCACGCGCCTCCAGCTCCTCGGCGTCTTCGCCAAGGACTGGATCGAGCCCATGGCCCTGGTTCTGGGCGCGCTCGGGACCGAACGCGCCTGGGTCGTCCACGGCTCCGACGGGCTCGACGAGATCACCACCACGGGTCCGACACATGTCGCCGATCTCAAGGAGGGCAAGGTCCGCCTCTTCGAGGTGACACCGGAAATGGCCGGCCTTCCCCGCGCCACGCCGGCAGAGCTGAAGGGCGCCGATGCGGCGACCAATGCGGCGGCGATCACCGAGCTCCTTGCCGGAAGGCCAGGGCCCTATCGCGACATCGTGCTGCTCAACAGCGCAGCCGCCCTTCTCGTTGCGGGCAAGGCCGCAGATCTGAAGGCTGGCGTGGCCCTCGCCGCCGCCGCCATCGATAGCGGCAAAGCAAAGGCGACCCTGGGGCAGCTGATCGCCATCACGAACCGGGCCCCCGGTGCATGAGCGATACCCTCGCCCGCATCACCACGGATAAGCGACGCCTGGTAGAGAGCCGCAAGGCGACGCGGCCCTTGAGTGAAGTCGAGACCGCGGCCCGCAAGGCGTCGCCCCCGCGCGGCTTCGCCGATCGCCTGGCCCGCGTTGTCGCCGCCGGACGTTATGGCCTGATTGCCGAGATCAAGAAGGCCTCGCCCTCGAAAGGCCTGATCCGCGCCGATTTCGATGCCGTCGCGCTGGCCAAGGCCTATCGCGAGGGCGGCGCCAGCTGCCTCTCGGTCCTGACGGATGAGCCCTATTTTCAGGGCGAGGACGAGTATCTTCAGGCTGCCCGCGCCGCCGTCGATCTGCCGGTGCTGCGCAAGGATTTCATGATCGACCCCTATCAGATTGCCGAATCCCGCGCGCTCGGCGCCGATTGCGTGCTGCTGATCATGGCGGCCCTCAGCGATGAAGTGGCGATGGAGCTCCATGCTGCCGCCCGCGCGTGGGACATGGACGTGCTGGTTGAGGTGCATGACGAGGCCGAGCTCGAGCGTGCCCTTGCGCTGCCCGCGCGGCTCATCGGCATCAACAACCGCAATCTGAAGACACTCGCGGTCGATATTACCGTGACGGAACACCTGGCGCCGCGGGTTCCCAAGGACCGCCTCCTGGTCGCCGAGAGCGGCCTCGGCGGGCCGGCGGACCTCGCCCGGCTGCACCGCGCCGGCGCCGCGAACTTCCTGATCGGCGAATCCCTGATGCGCGAGGCCGATGTCGCCGCGGCCACGCGCCGCCTGCTGGAGCAGCCGCCGGCGCGGAAGACCGCCTGATGCCCCGTCTCACCCATTTCGATGCCGAGGGCAAGGCCGCCATGGTCGACGTCTCGGACAAGGCGGAGACCGAACGCAGCGCCACCGCCAAGGGCAGCGTGCTGATGCAGCCCGCGACTCTCGCCCTCATCGCCGCCGGCGATATGAAGAAGGGCGATGTGCTCGCCGTTGCCCGGCTCGCAGGGATCATGGCAGCCAAGCGCACCGCCGAGCTCATCCCTCTCTGCCATCCGCTCGCCCTCACCTCCATCACGGTCGACCTCACCATCGACAAGGCGCGCAACGCTGTCGACATCGAGGCGACCTGCAAGCTCAAGGGCCGCACCGGCGTCGAGATGGAGGCGCTGACGGCGGTGAGCGTGGCCGCCCTCACCGTCTACGACATGTGCAAGGCCGTGGATCGCGGCATGACCATCACCGGCATCCATCTGACCGCGAAGCACGGCGGCAAGTCCGGCAGCTACGAGGCCGCCTGATGCTCTCCGTCGCCGAGGCCCGCGGACGCATCGTCGCCGCTTTCAGACCGCTGCCTGCCGAGCAGGTCGCCCTGCCCGAGGCCATCGGCCGGGTGCTGGCGGAGAATGTTCGCGCCCGCCTCACCCAGCCTCCCTTCGCCGCCTCGGCCATGGATGGCTATGCCGTGCGGGCGGCGGATGTCGCGCGCCTGCCGGTGCGCTTGAAGATCGCGGGCTATGCGCCTGCCGGCGGAGCCCAGGCGGCGC